>CAMVPV010000047.1 GCA_947169455.1 uncultured Clostridia bacterium
TGATCTGTATTTTACAGAAAATAATGTATAAAACATTATATCACATATTATTCCGGTTGTCAACCGGATATTCCGCAAAAATTATTGTAAAAAGGGAGCAAGTGTATGAACTTCAATATGAAATTCCGCCGCTTTACGCGGAACTTCGGCATAGAGAACCTTATCGTCTATGTCGTGATAACGATAGGCGTACTTTGGGTGGTAAGCTGGATATTCCCTGAATTCCCGATGTACAAGCTGACCTTTGACCGCACCGCGATACTTCACGGCGAGGTGTGGCGGGTGCTGACCTGTATGTTCGCGCTCGGGTCGCCGAGCCCGATATTCATGGTGATAAGCCTGTACTTTTACTTTCTCATCGGCAACACCCTTGAACGCACCTGGGGCAAGGAAAAATTCACGCTGTACTATCTTGCGGGGCTGCTGATGATGAACATCGCGGGGTTCATCGCGGGGCGCTGCGACGCAGATTACTTCTACCTTTCGATGTTCTGTGCATTTGCGGCGCTCTACCCGAACGAGGAATTCCTGATGTTCTTCATAATCCCCGTAAAGGCGAAGTACCTTGCATATATCGACCTCGCATTCATGGTGCTGGAGCTGATAATAGGCAGCTTTGCGGTAAAGATGTCGATAATCGCATCGCTCGCGCTGCTGGCGATATTCTTCGGAAAGAACTGCTGGTCGATGATAGAAGCGAAAGCAAGGCGACGCAAGTTCAAGAGCAATTTTGACCACAGGAACGATTGACCATGCTTTATCATACTCATCTTATCTGCCCCGTATGCGGCGGGGAACTCAATGACAGCGGAAAAAGCTATGTCTGCGGGAAAAACCACTGCTTCGACATCTCATCTAAAGGGTATGTGAATTTACTGCTGTCCGGCAGTATGAAGTCGAAGATGCCGGGCGACAACAAGCTGATGGTGCAGGCGCGCCGCGATTTTCTCGACAGGGGATACTACCGTGTGCTTGCGGACGCGCTGTGCGATACCGTTACGAGGTATTTTCCGCAGGGCGGCGGCGTGCTGCTCGATGCGGGCTGCGGCGAGGGATATTACACGGCGGCGGCAGCGGGAAAGCTCGCGGAAAAAAACATACCCGCGGACATAATAGCCGCGGATATATCAAAGACTGCCTGCCGCTATGCGGCGAACCGCCTGCGCGGGTTTACGGATATGACCGGAACGGTGGCGGTCACGGCGAGCATATTCCGCATCCCGCTCGCGGACGGCAGCACGGATATGCTGCTGTCGGTATTCGCGCCGTTCTGCCGTGAGGAATTTCACCGCGTACTGAAAAGCGGCGGCACCATGATAATGGTGATACCGTCCGCAAAGCATCTGTGGGAGCTGAAAGCGGCGGTATATGACGAGCCCTATCCCAATGAACAGGGCGATACGTATATTGAGGGATTTTCCCTCGCTGAGAGCATATCCGTCGATGAAGATATTTTCCTCGCGTCAGACAAGGATATCATGGATCTGTTCTCGATGACGCCGTACTTTTACAAGACGGGCAGGGAAGGGCACGAGCGTCTTGAAAGGCTGTCCTCGCTGAAAACACATATCGGATTTACACTGCTTGTTTACCGCAGATCATAATTCACCGAGGTCCTCAAGTTCTTTGAGGATCTCTTTTTGTCTTTCATAGAAGAGCAGTTCCTTGTTGTGCTCATAATATTCCCTGCAGCCGAACCGTGCGATATATTTTGCGGTATGTGCATTTGCGGTCAGCTCGGTGACGAATATGAGCGTTTCGCGTCCGCCGGGGAATGCCGCATCCATGAAGCGGAAAGCATTCGAGAGCTTTTTCCCGGTATCGGCGATCAGCTTTTTGTGCTCCGCGACCATACCGCTGTACTTCTCCTTGACGTTGGCAAAGGCGGTCTTTCTGTCCGCGGGGGACGCACACTGCTCCATATCCTCCAGCGTTCTGATGAGCCTTGTCTGCTGTTTGCGGTCGGTATCGGAATATCCGCCGGATATCTTTCCGCGGCGGAGCTTTATGCGCTGTTCCGCGGTGATCTCATCCATTATCTGTGAGGGCGGGATATCCGTCCAGAAGGTGAGTTTTTCCTTGAAGCCGTTGAGCACGCCAAGCAGCTCGCGCAGGAACTGCTCGCCGAGGTCGGTGCTTTCAGCATCGGCGGTGAGCACATCGAGGATGAGCCCTATCACGGCGATGCGTTCATCGAGATCAGCCGCTTTTGCGCGGGCGGTTATCTCGGGTGAGATATCCCCGTTCAGTATCTCATGTATGCGGTAATCGCTCTTGTACTTGTTGAAAAGATCGTAATACACCGCGAAAGAGCGCGATATGCGGCTGTCGCGGATATACTGGCAGGTGAGGTCTTCGTCGGCGGTGATGCCGTTTTTCTCATATACCGATATCATGCGGGAGAGATCTTCCCAGCCGCGCGCGGTGACGAACGTTTTTCCGGAGGCGGTGTTCTCAACGCTGTAGAAGTCATCCCTGCGTATTTCGAGATATGTGATGACTGCGGGGTGTATGCCTGTCTTGTAGGCGTATTCCTTCCACACGTCAAGGTCGGGCTCAACATCTATCCGTTTCAGCCTGTCCCATGTGGCGATATCGAACTCGCGCACAGAGCTGTTGTATTCGGGCGGATTGCCCGCTGTTACTACTATCCAGCCGTCGGGGACGCGGTGCCTGCCGAATATCTTGTATTGCAGGAACTGGAGCATAACGGGCGCGAGCGTTTCGGAAACGCAGTTTATCTCATCGAGGAAGAGTATGCCTTCCTTGATGCCGGTGCTTTCCATAAGCTCATACACCGAGGCGATTATCTCGCTCATGGTGTATTCGGAAACGTCGAATTCCTCGCCGCCGTATTTCTTGTGGACGATGAACGGCAGACCGAGGGCGCTCTGGCGCGTGTGGTGGGTCATCGAGTAGGAAAGCAGCCCGACGCCCATTTCGGAGGCTATCTGTTCCATGATGGCTGTCTTTCCGATGCCGGGCGGTCCCATGAGGAAAACGGGGCGCTGTCTTTCAATTGGGATGGCGTACCCGCCGGCTTCGTCCCTGGTGAAGTAAGCGGTCATCGCGTTTTTGATCTGTTCCTTGGCTTTTTTTATGTTCATTCAGATATCCTCCGCTCTGAGAATGAGCTTTATCGCCCAGACGGGCACTTTCGGTTCGCTTTCGCCGTCGTCGATGCAGATAAAAGCTGTCTTGTAAGGGGGCATGGCTTCGGGAAAGGTACCGCAGCCGTCGGTGAAGTATATCAGCCCGCGAAGGTCGGTGAATTCCTTGCTGCGGATAAGCTCACCGACATAGCGGAACACGGGGCGGAAGTCAGTGCCCATGAAGCCTTTGAGGGTCATGCCGTGCAGATAGCGTTCGAGCTCATCCTTGTTGGTTATCTTTACCTTCTCACGTATCTCGGCGTCGCACTGTATTATATGCAGGTTTATCTTCGTGAAATAGTTCTCATACTGCGTGAGCAGGTTGTAGGTCTTGCGGACGAAAGCCTTCACGAGGCTGCCGCTCACGGAAGCGGATGTATCTATCGCAACGGCGAATTCCTTTATGCGCCTGACCTCCTTGTATTCGAGGGGTTCTATCAGCGGCATATTGCGGTAGAGCGAGAGCCCGTAGGTCATCGCCTCGCCATATACGGCGAACTGTTTAAGGAATTCGGCATAGTCGTATTTTTCGCGGTTGATGCAGTGAAGGCACTGAACGAGACAGCCGCTGCCTCCGCCGTACTGTTTTGAAAAATTCGCTGCCTCCATTTCCATGCGCTCGGCTATGCTGCGCCAGATGCGCTCGCTGTCCTTCATGGTGCGCGGGGTGAGTGCGGATTTCCCTTCAGCGGAGGATGCTTCGCCGTCGGAGAAGCTGCTGTCGTTATCCTCGCCGTTTTCATCGCAGCCGTTCCTTGTGCCTGCGCCGCCGGGCGCGGTCTCGTCGCCGGACTTATCGCCCTGCCTGCCGCCGTACCACTGTGAATGGTCATCGCGGGAGAACAGCGCGGCGAGCCTTATGCGGTCACAGCCGGCATCGGAATAGTAGCGGTAGATATGCTCGGCGGTCATATATCTGAGCTGCTTTCTGAGCAGGGCTATCTCATTCAGCCGCAGTGCATCGTTATTCATGGAGGCACCCTCGAGTTCGAGGAGTATATTTTCGGCGGCGATATCGCAGGCGATATCCCACAGGGGGCGATCGACCAGCGAGCTGACGAAGAAGTGACGGAAAACGCAGTGCATGAGCAGGTGAAGGTAAGCGCGTTCGGCGCTGTGCGGGTCTTTTGCGTATTCGCGCAGGATGTACATCGGTGAATAGTAAGCGTTCCTGCCGTCGGTCGCGAACGAGCGTATATCCTCACGGGGGACGGGCGGCAGAGCGCGGACGGCGGCGTCTGTGAAGCGGAACCGCACAGCGGCGTGATCCCGTGCAAGACCCATCACCGAAGCCGAAAGCGCGGCAGTTCTTCTGTCCATTCCCTCACCCTTTCCGTTTTTTTATATTATAACACATCTTTCCCGACAAATCAAGCATTCTGCAGTGAGCGGCTCTCACTTATCTGCATAAGGTGCAGAACTTGCAAAAGCCGCTTTTGGCATCTCTGCTTGACATTACAGGAAAATTGTGGTAGAATATAATTACACGGATATGAAAGGAGTAGGGCAGATTGAAAAAAATGAAGGAATCCACAAAGAAAAATATCATCAGGGTGATAATGTTCATAGCTGCCGTTATGATGATACTTTCCTTTGTACTGATGCCGCTTTTCAGGGCGGAGGCTGCCGAAAACAGTTCGGTGTCGGTATCGGAGTTCGAGAGCGGAAGGCTCTCGGACGCCCTTGCCGACGCCATGGACGGCGTTGACAGAAACAACATCAGTAGTGCGGCGGTCAGCGGTGGTGTGCTGACCGCCGCCGATTACGCTGCGCTCTGTGAGCTCCCCAACCTTGAATTTATCGAGCTTGCCGGCGCCGAGACAGAAAACGGCGCCATTCCCGACAATGCCCTCCCGGCAAGAAATCAGCTGACATACATAAGCCTTCCCGCAAATACGCTCACGATAGGGAACGGCGCATTTACCAATAACAAACAGCTCAAAAAGATAAGTATGCCTGCCACGGTCACATCCATAGGCGATTACGCCTTCGACGGGTGCATCGCCCTTGAAGATATCACGCCTCCCGCGAACCTCGAAAGCCTCGGCGAGGGCGCTTTCCGCGACTGCCAGAGCCTTTCGGATTTCACACTTCCGCAGGGCGTCACGAGGATACCCGCGTGGTGCTTCGCAAAATGCCCACTCACCGAATTCTATATAGGTCCGCAGGTGGAGAGCATCGGCGACGGCGCTTTCTCCGACTGCCACGAACTGAAGGATATCTATATCTACGGTGACAAAGCCCCCGAACTTGAAGGCGGCGGAGTTTTCCAGAACCTCAATGTCACCGTTCATACCGCGGACGATGCCGACGGCTACGGCGGCTGGAAGAATAACTTCGTGAGCACCGAGGACGGCTTCAATGACGAATACGTTCCGCCCGAGACAGCCGCGCCGGAGACAGGAGCCGCTGACGATGCCGAACCGGAGGAGACATCTGCGAAGGTCACCGAAGCCGAAAAGCAGACCGAAGGATCGACCGAAACAACAGCCGCCGAAAAACCGGCAGAGGACAAGTCCGGCTCAGGCAGCAATACCGTGACTATCGTGATCATCGTCGCTGTGATCGCCGTGCTCATCTCGGTCGGCGTGAACGTTGCGTTCATGATAATAAGAAAGAAACAGGGCTGAGCATCATGCAGATAATTAACAAATGCGATAAGCTGAAAAGAACAGCGGTCATAACGGGGGCGACCTCCGGTATAGGGCGCTGTATGGCGGTCAGGCTCCGCCGTATGGGATACGACCTTATCATCACCGGGCGCGACTGCCGCGAGCTCCACAGGCTGTGCCGCAGGCTCGGACGCAGTCACGTCTGCGCTGTCTCCGCCGATCTCTCCGTTCCGGAGGAATGTGCGGAGCTCCACCGCTTCGCCTCGGGATATCCCGTGTGCATACTCATCAACAGCGCGGGGTTCGGTGTGTGGGGCGAATTCCCGGAGGTCTCCCTCCGCGATGAGATGAAGATGCTCGACGTGAACGTCCGCGCCGTGCATATCCTTACGAAGCTCTTCCTGAACGATCTCCTTCTCCGCGGCAGCGGATATATCATGAATGTATCATCGGCGGCGGCTTTCATGCCGGGGCCCGTCATGTCCGGCTATTACGCTTCCAAAAGCTATGTGCTGCGGCAGGTGCAGTCGATAAGCGAGGAGCTGCGCAGGCGGAATAAGAATGTGCATATCTGTGCGCTCTGTCCCGGTCCCGTCGATACTGATTTCAACCGCCGTGCAGGCGTGAGGGGCAGCTTTAAGGGGATATCCCCCGATCGCGCCGCAAAAGCCGGGATAAAAGGTATGCTGAGAGGGAAAACTGTTATCATACCGACGCTAAAAATGAAGGTGATATGCCTGCTCAGCGGTATCATCCCGCCTGGGCTCACAGCCGCTGTGAATTATTTCATCCAGAAGCGCAAAAAATAAAATAATGGTTAATTTGCACAAAGAAATCATTCAAATTACCGACAACATAACAAAAATGTGCATTTGAGACAAAAAAACTTTGACTTTTCAGAGATTTTGTGGTAAAATAACGGTGAGTGATAATGTACCGTCAATGTTCGCCTGCGAGAGCATATACAGACATAATTTGCGGGCACGGTATGTTGTTCATTTCAGTGTGTAGCAAAACAGGTTTGTCGATCTGTTCCGATCCGTACAAAACCGCAGATATGTTACGGGTCTTGTTTTATATGCGGTGTCCCGCACGGGATATCTTTATAGAATAGTGTACTGCGGAGAAATGGAGCTGTCATGTCCAAGATAATAGCAATTACTTCGGGTAAGGGCGGAACGGGAAAATCTTCCATCTGTTCCGAGCTTGGTTTCTCGCTCGCCAAGCAAGGCGCGAGAACGCTTATCATAGAGCTTGACTTCGGTCTGAGATGCCTTGATATCATGCTGGGCGTCAAGGATGATATCCAGTACGACCTCGGCTCGGTGCTGAAGGGCGAGTGCGATATCTACAAGGCGACCACCCAGGTCAGACTCGCATCCAATCTCAGCATCGTCTGTGCGCCCGAAGACCCCTTCGCCAAGGTAGATGCCGAGACGATCAAGAGCATCTGTGAGGAAATGAGAAAGTACTACGATTATATCATCGTAGATACCTCCGCGGGCACGAACGAGAGCGTTTTCGATGTCGTTGAACAGTCCGACCTCATCCTCATCAACACCACCCCCGACCCGATATGCGTCAGAGACGCACGCACGATGTCCGATGAGTTCTACAAGCGCGGCAACAAGAAACAGCGTCTCATAATCAATAAGGTCAACCCCGATATCTTCAAGGCAGACCTCATCGCCGACCTTGATGAGATAATCGATACCGTCGGCGTTCAGCTGATAGGCGTTATCCCCGATGATGATGCTGTCGTTGTCGCTACCGGAAAGGGTCAGCCTCTCCCGTCAAATTCTCTCGCATTCAAGGCATTCGATGCCATTTCCAAGCGCATAAAGGGCGAAGACGTTCCCCTCAGTCTAAAGATGCTCCTCCAGTGACCGCGGTACTCCGTTACTTATCCGCGGATGACAGATATACAGTGTGAAAGGAATGAATTTGTGAATGAACATTGCATTGATCGCACATGATTCAAAGAAAGAGCTGCTCGTTCAGTTCTGCATAGCTTACTGCGGTATTCTCTCCCGCCACAATATATGTGCGACAGGAACTACCGGAAAACAGGTAGCACAGGCGACAGGTCTTGATATACAGCGTTATCTCAGCGGCTCCCAGGGCGGAGACCAGCAGATAGGCGCAAGGATATCCTGCAACGAGATAGATCTCCTTCTGTTCTTCAGGGATCCGCTCTCTCCCAAGCCACACGAGCCCAATGATATGGATCTTCTGAGATTATGCGATGTACACAACATTCCCGTAGCGACAAATATCGCCACCGCAGAGGCTCTTATACAC
>CAMVPV010000048.1 GCA_947169455.1 uncultured Clostridia bacterium
AACGTAACAGCCGGAAAACAGTAACGACGCGAGAGCGGCAGCGGGGACGCCCCGCCGCCCCCGTTACAGCGGCATCGGTTCCTGCTGTCAATCAGACCGTGGAATAAATGCGAACACTTATTTCAGCTTGCCATTTTGCAAACGCTGCTTAATGTTTTCATTTATGAGTATATCTACGTTAAAAATATCTGCGGTATTATTTCCTCTGCGCTTTCGAGCATATCCGCGACGTACTTGTCGATGAACTCGCTCAGCGGCGCGGCTATGAGGAACAGCGTGAGAAAGCCTATCACCACCATAAGCTGGATATTGATGACCATTATCTGTATCTGCGGGACAGCCTTCATGAGCACGCCCATGCAGAAATGGAGCATCATCTCCACCGCTATTACCGGCATGGCAAGCTTCAGCACGAGTATCAGCATATCGTTGAAGAAGCCCGCAACTATCCACCCGAGGTCGGGGTTGAGCGTACCCTGCCCGAGCGGTATTATGTCAAACGAGGTGATGAATATCTTTATAAGGGTAAAATGTGCGTTGGTCGCAAAAAAGTACATATATATCAGAAAGGATATGAATGTACCGAATATCGACATCTGCATACGTGTTGCGGGGTCAAAGACCTTCGCCATGCCAAGACCCGACTGCGAGTCCATGACATCGCCCGCAAGCTGTACGCTGTATATGTACAGGTTGAGTATGAAGCCTATCGCGAGCCCTATGAAGAATTCCCGCAGCACCGTGAATACGTAGGAACCTATCGTACCGCCGGTATCCACCTCGGTTATCCCCATTGTCAGCGTGATGATGTACGTCAGCAGGAGCGACGCACCTATCCTCACGGTATTCGGGACGTTATTGCGGGAAAGTATCGGCATGAAAGCGAATACCCCGATTATCCTCCCGAACACCAGTATCTTTACGTCAAAGTCCGCAAGAAGCAGCTCCCAGAAATTGTTTTCCATAAGCCGCCCCCGCTAAAGCACCGCCGCCAGACTGAGCAGTGCAGCCGATATGACGCCCTCGTGGCTGCCCACCTGCGCTATCACATCGAATATATAGTCAAGGAACGATTTCATTGATTCAAGATTGAACGAGCCCAGCACCAGAAGCAGCACCACTATCGTTATCGCCTTGGGCACAAAGGTCAGCGTCTGCTCATGCACCTGCGTAGCCGCCTGCAATATCGCTATCACAAGACCCACAAGCATACTTATTATGAGCAGCGGCCCCGCCAGCTTGAACACCAGGAACAGCGCTTCCTTGAATATCTGAAGAATGGTATCTTCGGTCAAGACAATACACTCCGTTCAGCAGACAGTCGATTTGATACCTACGTCACAAACCCCGATACGAGCGAGCCCAACAGCAGCGTCCAGCCGTCCGCGAGCACGAAAAGCATCAGCTTGAACGGCATAGATACCGTTGCGGGCGGGAGCATCATCATACCCATTGACATGAGCGTCGAGGATACGACGATATCTATCACGAGGAACGGCACATAGAGCAGAAAGCCTATCTGGAAACCGGTCTTCAGCTCGCTGAGTATGAACGCGGGAACTACCGTAGTGAACGGCACCTTCTCCACGAACTCGGCGTCATCGGCGGATTCAAGCTCCTCGGCGCTGTCGGTGAGGTTTATCATAAACGCCATTGATTCGTTGGCGGTGTTTTTCAGCATCCATGTTTTCAGCGGAACGGACGCCTCCTGCACCGCTTCGATGGTATTGAGCTGACCGTTCTTGTACGGCACGTAGGCGACCTCATTCATCTCGCCGATGACCGGCGACATTATGAACAATGTCAAAAACAGCGCAAGCCCCACCAGCACCTGATTGGGCGGCGTTCCCTGAAGTCCCATCGCATTGCGCAGCAGGGAAAAGGAGATTATCAGCCGCGTGAAGCAGGTGAGCATTATCAGCAGGGACGGCGCTATCGAAAGTATCGTTATAAGTATGACGAGGTCGAGCGTATTCGAGCTGTTGTTCAGGTCGAGGTATTGCAGGATGGTATCCGCCTCATCAAGGGGATTTGTCGTTGTGACGGCATCCTCCTGCCCCGCCTGCACCTGAGTGGTCTGCGTGGTCTCGGTAGGAGCGGTGGGTTCGGTAACGGGCTGCGGAAGGGTGCCCTCCACCACGGAGGTTATGGTGCCTTCTTCATCGCCGGGGGCGGCGCTTGCCGTTATCCCCATAGCTCCGAAGAGCATAACTGTCCCGAGAGCCGCCGCACAAAGGCGCCTTGTTATTCCTCTCATCACAGTTTACCGTCCTTCCCGCTGTCATCCGGGGTATTTTTTTCCGCTCCGAATTTTTCTCTGAAATTTTTTGCGAGTATCTCTCCGAAGCTGCCCTGAGAAGCCGTGCTGTCTGCTGCCCGCATTATCTCGATATCCGTATCGGACAGCTCGGTCAATACCTTGATATCTCCGGCGGTCACCGCGAGCAGGAAGCACTTTTCCCCCGCCTTTACCGCCATGAGTGATTTATCCGCACTTATCCCGCGGCAGGCGATCACCTCGATGCCGCTGCCCATACCCATGAACCCGCCGCCAACGTTGAACTTCTTCATGAGCAGCTTGGTGGCATATATCGTCACGAATACGAGCAGCAGAACTGCCGCAAGGGAAAACAGCACGGAAAGAACTGTACGCATTTCCGCGGTCAGCCTATTATCTTCTGAACTGTAGCAAGGATCCTGTCGGGCTTGAAGGGCTTAACGATGAAGTCGAGCGCACCGAGCTTGATAGCCTCAACGACCATTGCCTCCTGACCCATTGCGGAGCACATTACTATCTTCGCGCCGGGGTCAGACTTCTTGATGTCTCTGAGAGCCTCGATGCCTGTCTTGTTGGGCATGGTTATGTCCATGATAACGAGGTCGGGTTTTTCCGCAGCGTAGGTATTGCACGCGATCTCCCCGTCTGCGGCTTCGATGATATTAGTGTAGCCGTTCTTTGTAAGAGCGTCCTTTATCATCATTCTCATGAAAGCTGCGTCATCGACTAATAAGATCTTCTTGTCCATTTTGAATTACTCCTTACCTAAACTATCTAAGAATTTTGATTTGATTATTTCGGTTATCCTTACTGCGAAGTTATCATCTATTACCACAACATCGCCTTTGGCGATAAGATGGCCGTTTACTATGACATCGACCGGTGCGCCCGCCTGGCGTTCCAGCTCGATTATCGTGCCCTGCGTGAACTCGAGGATATCCTTCACCTTCCTCGTCGCGGAGCCTATCTCCACAGTTACGTCGAGCGGCACGCCCATGAGCAGCCTCAGGTTGTCGTTCTGATCTTCCGTAAGTGTGGAATTGGTATAGTTGTCGAAGCTCTTCAGCTGCACCGCCTGTACATTCACGGGCGGATGCTGTCCCTGTGCGGGCGGCATCTGACCCATCTGCGGCGGGTAGCCGTATGCCATCTGCGGGGGATACCCGTAGGGCATCGCGGGGTTGTACGGCATCTGTCCCATCTGACCCATCTGGGGCATCTGCTGCATCTGAGGCATCGCGCCTGCCTGCGGCATCTGACCCATCTGCGGCATCTGCTGTGCCATCTGGGGTGCTGCCTGCTGCATCTGCGGCACAGCCGCCTGAGGTGCAGCCTGCGGTGCGGGTGCCGGTGCGGGTGCGGGTGCTCCTCCGCCTGCGCCGTTGAGCAGTGCATTTATCTCGTCCTGGCTCATTGCGCTGCCCGACGAGGGGTTAGCCGGAGCGGGCTCGGGAACTCCTCCCGCGCCTGCGCCCGCAAGCAGCGCTGCTATATCGTCCTGGCTCATCATGTCGCCGCCGCCCGAGGATGCACCTGCGGAAGTTTCATCGAGGGATGAATTATAGCCGGAGAGCATCTTGGATGCCATTTCCTTGGCGAGCTCTATGGTCAGCACGGATATGAACTCGGAGTTTATCACGTCCTCTATGGTCAGGTTGAACTTTATCTGGCACACAGCCTCGTTCGGGTCTATACCGTAGGGGTTTACCGGTTGATCGTCCGACCGCTGGACTATCGCCTGCGGCGTGGATATATCTATCGGGGTATCTATCAGCTCGGAGAGCGCCGTTGCGGACGCGCCCATCATCTGGTTCATTACCTCGCAGACCGCTGAGATGTTCATCTCATCGAACTCGAAATCCTCGCTCACCTCAAGCGGCAGACCCATGAGCTGATTAAGTATCAGCTGCACGTCGTTCTGTTTGAGAACGAGGACGTTGTTGCCCTTTACGCCCTGTGTATATTCTATTTTAACGTGGATCGACGGTTCGAGCTCGGGATATGTCAGATCTCCCGCCTTGATTATGCTCACCTGTGGGGTGGTTATCCAGACCTTGGCGCTGAGCATATTCGAGACAGCGGTCGCAGCAGATCCCATAGTGATGTTCATAACTTCGCCGATGGCGTCTTTTTCAACATCACCGAAGCCGTCGATCACAATGTTTTCTTCGCTCATTATCTCCCTACCTCAATTCCTTGTATATATTGTCTATTTTTATTGCTTTCTTGTTGTTCATTACGCCGAGCTTTCCATCAAACCACATACTGCTGCCTATCTTGACTGCTATATTCTTGTCTATCGGCATATTCAGCGGTATAACATCATCGACCTGCAGGGTAAGGATATCGTACAGATCGACCTTCGTCTCGCACAGAACGGCGTTGATGCGCAGCCCGGTATCCTTGATGCTGTCGAGGATAGCCTGCCGGCGCTCGTTTTCCCTGTTCGGGTCGAGCTTCTTCGACGTCCGCGCCCAGCGGTCACCGAATTTGCTCATAATGGATTCAAGGTTCATTGCGGGTATGCATATCGACATCGTATTGGTGATATCGCGTATTTTTATTTCCAGCATGACGAGTATCACTACCTCGTCCGGCGGGATGGACTGTACCACGCGGGAGTTCGTCTCCACGCTGACAAGTGTCGGGTCGAGGTCTATGTACTGGCTCCACGGTTCCTTCAGCAGAAGGCCTATGCGGTTCATAACGTTGGTCATCAGCCCGACCTCTATCTCGGTGAAGTCGCGGTTGACCTCGGTATAAGCGCCGTTGCCGCCCATAAGCCTGTCCATCATCGTAAAGGTGATAGGGTTTGAAAGCTGCATTATGGCGATGGTCTCGAGGATATCCTCATCATGTATGCCCATGTTCACCATCGACATCATCACGTAGTCGGGCAGAGCGTTGTTGAACTCATAATATCTCTGCTCTTCTATCTGCAGCACCTCCACCTTGCAGTAAAGGCGCATAAGACCCGTGAGGTATGAAGAAAGCACGCGGGAATAGCTCTCGAAGATGCTGTCGATGACCTTAAGCTGCTCCTTGGTGAATTTCTTGGGCATCTTGAAGTCATATTCCTTGTACTTCTTTTCGTTTTCCTTTTCTACCTCATCAACGGTTTTTTCACCCGAGCTGAAGCTTTTCAGCAGTTCATCTATCTGCGATTGCGACAGCACGTCCGCCATACCTGTTCACCTTCATTCCGACACATCTTTGCGGTCAGAGGGAAACCGTTATCCCCTTACCTTATCTATATCTTCTCTCGATACATATTCTCTTGGCTCTTCTTCCTCTTCGCCCTCTTCCGTTTCCTCGGGCGTGCCGCCGTCGGCATCGGAATATCCGACGAAGGTATCGCCGAATTCGAGCTGGAGAAGTTCCGACACGACTGCCGGGTCATCAAAGTCTATATCATTTCTTATGAACACTGTTCTGTTCGGTATCGTTGGTAGCGATAGGGCGGTACTTTCCGTAGCCCGCCGCGGAGAACTTCTCCGGCTCACAGCAGTCAAGGCTGAGCATATATATTATTACCGAATCGGCTCTGCCCGTGGAGAGGCGCCATTCGTTCACGGTGGAGCTCCTGCTCTCCGCGGTATGGCCGCTCACCTTAATGGACATAACGTGCTTGTTGACAGCGCGTATGCCGTCGCAGATGACTTCGAGTATATATTTTCCTTCATCGAGCAGCACATCGGAGTCACCGCCGAAGAACACGCTGTCGCGGAACTTCATATAGACGCCGGTCTTGCTCATCTCTATGCTGACGCTGTCCTCGAGCCCGGAGGATGCAACAGCCTCCTGGAGGTACATATAGAAGTCAGCGAAGTCTATCTCCTCGGCGTTTTCATCCGAAGCCTGATCGACATAAACGGCGTCCTTTTCGTTTTCTTCATTTTTTTCCTGGCTGACGACAACGTTGATTATCTCGCCCTTGCCTGCCGCGAACGCCTGCGCTATGTACTGCCATTTGGACTCATCCATGGAGGACATCGAATACAGCAGCACGAAGAAGCAGAGAAGCAGCGTTACAAGGTCGCCGTATGTATCCATCCAGTTGGCGCCGCCTTCGCCTCCGCCGCCGCCTTTTTTGCGTGCCATATCCCAACGTTCACTTCCCTTTATTGACGGTCATTATATTATAACATATCCGGAGCAATTTTTCTACCCTGTTTACAGTTTATTTACATTTAATTTTAATTTTCTTACTTACAATCCGGATCAATGCCGTCAGATCATTTCTACACGTAATTTATTTATACAAATTGCAATATATCAGCCGTCGCCCTTCTTTTCCTTGGGCTTCTGGTTCATGGGGAGCATCATGCGGAGCTTTTCCTCCACATATCTGGGGTTCGCGCCCGAGATTATCGCAAGCGTTCCCTCCTCGATTATCTGGAGGCAGAGCACCTCACTGTTGTGGATATATGATAGCTGGTTGCCTATCGGTGTTACAATGATATGAGCGATGAGACATCCGTAGAACGTCGTAACGAGCGCCGTTGCCATCGCGCCGCCGAGTGAAGCCGCCGAGTTCGGGTCGGTCGGGTCCATCTGCTTAAGCATACCGATAAGTCCGCAGAGCGTACCTACCATTCCCATCGCGGGGGCAACGCCGGCTGCACGTCCGAAAACGGCATTCGCGCTGTCGTGGCGGTCACACATGAAGTCTATCGAGTCATCGAGCATCGACTTTACCTTTTCCGAGTCGTTCGCATCGACGATGAGCATCAGTGCCGCCTTCATGAAGTTGTCGGTGCAGGCGTTCGCCGCTTCTTCGAGTGCGAGTATGCCCTTCTGACGTGCGGTCTTGCAGTAATCGACCATTTCGTTTATGTACATCTCGGGGTCGTACTTGGGCGGCTTGAAAGCCATCCCGTAGATCTTCAGGAACGTTTTGAGCGTCTTGCCGGGGTAATTTGCGATAACGCAGCCTATCGTTCCGCCAACGACGATAGCCAGCGAGGGGATATCTATAAACCAGGCTATCTGACCTCCGCTGACCATTCCGAATACAACGAAGCCAAATGCCACCACAAGACCAATTATAGCGGTCAGATTCATTTCTGTTTTCCTCCTGTGTGCACGGGGCAGCTGCCCCGCCTCAGTCTAAATAATCTATGTCTGAGCCGTCTTCACTGACTGCGGCGGCTTTGCTGTCGATATTATAATCTCCGGCAGGCACACGCCCGAGCCGGTTGAATTCATTCACCTTCTCTATTATCTCTTCCACTTTTTCCTTTATTACATATCTGTGTCCGTTCTGCATGGTAAGCACCGTATCGGGCGCCTCCTCAGCCACTTCGATGAAGTTCTCATTCACCAGAAGCACCGTTCCGTTCAGCCGGGTAAGTTTTATCATAATAAAACCTCCGCTATTTCATAATTCATTTATTCCCGCGCAGCGGCGGAACTATCCGCCCCGCCGCCGCGCGGAAACTCAGTTCACATTATCTCTTGAGGTTTACGAGCTCCTCGAGCATGGAGTCGGAAGTGGTGATGATACGCGCATTCGCCTGGAATCCTCTCTGGGTAACGATCATGTCGGAGAACTCACTTGCGAGGTTGACGTTCGACATTTCGAGCTTGGAGGACTTTACCGTACCGGTGCCGTTCGCGCCGGGGGACTTTACGTTCGGTCTGCCGGATGCGGTGGATTCGCCGAATTCGGTCTCGCCGACCTGCTCAAGACCCTCGATGTTGTCGAAGGTAGCGAGCTCAAGCCTTGCGAGGGACTTTATCTGTCCTGCGAAGGTAGCGG
>CAMVPV010000049.1 GCA_947169455.1 uncultured Clostridia bacterium
GGCGACAGCCATCACGCGCGCTGAAAGAGGTATCTCCTCTCCGGCGAGCCCGGTAGGATAGCCCTTGCCGTTCCATTTTTCATGGTGATAGACCGCAAGGTTCTTGGCTTCGTGCAGATAGCCGGAATCCGGCACGATGGCGATGACCTTGGATATTATCTCGCTGCCCGCGGATGTGTGCGTCTTCATCGTCTCGAATTCCTCGTCTGAGAGCTTGCCGGGCTTGTTGAGTATCGCATCGGGAATGATTATCTTGCCCACATCATGCAGCGGCGCGGAATGGATGACGTTCTGTATGAATTCTTCGTTGAGCTTATCCTTGTAGATGCCGAGGCTTTTCATCTCATGCAGGATTATATCCACATAAGCAGCCGTTTTGCGGACGTGGTCGCCCGTGTTCTTGTCGCGGCTCTCGACCATATCCGCCAGCACCATGATGAGCGCGTTCTGCATTTTGGAAATAGTCTCGTTCTTTGCGTTTATATCGGTGACGTATTTTACGCTGTCCTCGGACATTTTCAATATCGAGAGATAGAGGTTCTCTATCTCGTCGCCCGTGCGGATATGCAGCCCGCGTATCCTGTCAACGCTCGCCTCGCTGAATTCGCCGCTGAACGCGAATTTGTCGGAGCGGTGCGCCATAGTGTTCACCGGCATTATGATGTTGTACTCGACCATCTGCCATACAAACGAAAGGATCAGTATGAATATGCCCAGGAAGAGCGATATCATCTCGGTGAAGAAGCTGCGCTCATTCAGGCGGAGCCTGTCCATGGATACATCGGCGGCGGCATAGCACACGCACTTGCCGTCCGAATCATAGACCGGCTTATATACTGTGAGCAGCCAGCCGTAGGTATCATCGGTGATTATGGGGTCTATCGGACGTCCTGCGACAAGGCTCGGGATATATTCCTCGAAGGACTCATCGAACGGGATCAGTTCGCCGGGCTCTGCGCCCTTCAGATCGGAGGTGTCAAGGTCGAACACCACATGGCAGCCGTCCTCAAGTATCTTATATACATATATATACTGTATATCGGGAGCGCTCTCCCTGATATCGTAAAGTATCTGTTCTGTAGCCAGATATCCCTCGGCAGCTTCTCCGTGATTTATGAAATCATCGACGCGGTCGCCGTTGATGACCGATGCCGCGAGCACCGCCGCTCCCTCGGCATATTTCTCGTGCTCATTTATCGTGTCGGTGTGGAATATCATCAGGCTGATAATGGAGCTCGCCGTGCCTATCAGGAGCATGGTTATCGTGAGGACGAGGATTATCCTTGTGCGCACCGATACGGAGCGGCATTTTATATGGCGGACTTCCTCGTACTCCTCGTCTGTTAGCTTTGCCTGCATCCGTATGCAGCTGCGGAGATCCTCCTTTATGCGCTCGGGAATGAGCTTCAGGATAATGAGTACCAGTACTGTGGTTATCAGCTTGTCAAGGAAATCGAGCATGAGGTTTCCCAGAAGCTGAGCCTGTGCGGGCGAAAGAGAGCCGCTCTCGGACAGCTTGTTGTGGAACATCTCATAATCGAAGGGAACGCCTTCCAGGAACCACGGCAGGAACGTTCCTATACCGCCGCCGATAAGTGTAAGCACAAGTATCAGCGGAACAGCGAGTATCGGCTTTTTCAGTTTGCCCTTGCGGAAGAACAGTACGGTCGCCGAGGCGATGAAGGTACTGAGAAAGCCGTAGTATATCGAGGACGGGTCTATCATGCTGTTGATGATATTGTTCGCCAGACCGACCACGACGCCGGGCAGCCAGCCGCCGAGAACGGCACAGAGCATCGTGCCGACATTGTCGATATACAGGGGCAGCCCGAGCTTATTGACCCCGAGAGAAAGCAAATAATTGATAAGTATCCCGGCCAAGCAGAGCATCACTATCTTGTGGCGCCCGTTCAGTGCGCGTATGAATTTTCTTATTCTGCTTTCCTGAGCATTGTTATTTTCCATCTATCTTATCCCACTTTCGGTAAGTCTGTCAGTAGAATTTCTGTCCGCTTTTTTTCAGTTATGCGGCGGTTCTGAAAC
This sequence comes from uncultured Clostridia bacterium, assembly GCA_947169455.1. The sequence goes on from CAMVPV010000049.1 coordinate 2,044, forward strand.
AGCGCATAGTATAACATTATGCAATAAATTAATTATATAATACAATTAATGATTTGTCAATAATTGAAAGTACAGATAATCGAAATTCTGACATTTGCAATTAATGACTTTTCGTCATTATTATGATATAATATTTTTATACGGGAAGATCCGAATAACACTGCACCATACCTGGAGGCTGATGTAATGGTACTATATTTTTCCGCAACAGGCAATACAAAATTCATAGCAGAACTCATCGCAGAAAGAACGGGCGATGAGATCCTCGACCTTACAAAGAGGATAAAGGAGAATGACTTCTCTCCGGTGCGCTCAAAAAAGCCGTTCGTTATATGCTGCCCCATATATGTATGTGATATGCCCCCGTTTTTTGAAAGGTTCCTCCGGGAACTGAAATTTGAGGGCAGCCGCAGGGTGTACTTCATATTCACCAGCGGCAGCGGATATTCCGGCGTAGCGGGATATATCGCGGAGAAGCTCATACGCAGGAAGAAAATGATCTTCATGGGATATACGGATTTCAGGATGCCCAGCAATTATATGGTGAGGAAAAAACACAAGGGCGCCTCTGAGGACAAAATACATGAACTGATCGATGACGGACGTTATAAGGCACGCATCACCGCGGCTGTGATACGTCACAAAAAGAAGCTTTTCCCGCGCTATGTATATGTTCTGGAAAAATCCATAATCATACCGTTTGAGGCGGTATGGACAAAGGTGAGCCAGCCCTCGAAGAAGTTCTGCGCCGGTGATAAATGCGCAGGCTGCGGAAAATGCGCGGCCGTATGTCCTGTGAACAATATCACCATGAAGGACGGCAGACCCGTCTGGTCGGGAAAGCAGTGCGCACACTGCATGGCGTGCATCTCCAACTGCCCCGTGGGCGCGGTAGAATACGGCGATATCACCGTGAACCGTGAAAAATACAATTTACGAAAATATCTTAAAAACTCAAAATAACACCAACCGAAAGGGGTAATCCGTAATGAAGATAGTACTCGCAGGAGCGTTCGGAAATCTCGGCTTTGAAATACTGAAGGTGCTCGTTGAACAGGGGCACGAGGTCGTTGCTGCCGATCTGAAGGAAAGGGAGAACAACGGTCTTGAAGGAAAATATACGTTCAGATACATCGACGCCGCAAAGAAAGAGACCTTCAAGGGGCTTTGCAAGGGCGCGGATATCGTTATCACCACGATGGGACTGACCGGCGCTTCGGCAACAGTGAATAATTACGATGTCGATTTCAAGGGGAATATGTACCTGTACTTCTCCGCGAAGGCTGCCCATGTCAAGAAGTTCAACTACATATCCGTCATATCCTGCAAGGAGCCCGGCGCCGAGAAGATAGCCATGCTGCACGCAAAGGCGCTCGTCGAGGATAAGCTGCGGCTGGGCGAGATGGACTACGTCATCTACCGCCCGACCGGATATTTCTACGATATAGCGAAGGTGTTCAAGCCGTTCGTCGAAAAGGGCGAGATGAAACTGCTGAAAGGATATCACGGCGTTAAGGCAAACGTGGTCGATTGCGCCGATTTTGCGGAATATATCGTTGAGCACATGAACGACACGAACATGATATACGAGGTGGGCGGCAAGGAAACATACACCTACGAGGAAATGGCAAAGATGTGCTTCGATGCTGCCGGAAAGCCGGTCGTGATAAAGGACAGCCCCGCATGGCTGTTCTCGGTGCTCGCTGAGCTGCCCATGATAAAGAAAGCCGGCAAGCACGATGTCATACTGTTCTCAAAGTGGACGATGTCGCATGACCTTGTAGGCAGGGACATCGCGGGAGACCGTTCATTTGCCGAATATGTAAAGGAATACTTCGGTGCGGAAAATAACTGAGATAAGGATGTAATCTATGAAAGAATTCACCGTGCCTATGGCATTATTTGACATCGTTCCCGTGGCGCTTTTCTTTATCTCCGCTGTCCGTATAGGTATGGATGTCGGAAAGCACGCAGGGATAGTGAACATGATATTTTACTGGGCGGGCGCAGGCGTCGTCACCTGCGCAGGCTGCTTCAAGGCTTTGTACAAGCTCGCCTATGCGGTCGGCGCAGGCGATATCTTATGGATGAACGATCAGTTCTTTCCGAACCAGACGCTCGGGTTCCTGCTCATCGGCTCATCACTGCTGTTCTCGCTGCGCGGCATCAACGACAAGAAGAGCTCACCGGGGAATATGGCGGTCATCCCTACGATGGGGCTCGTCGGGATATCGGTAGTCGGGCTGTGCGCGATGTTCGCAGCGCTCTGCCGCTATGCCGCAAAGCTGAAAAAGACCTCCGCTATCGTGATCTTTGTGATCTCGTTCTTCCTCAGCTTATGCATGGGGTATCTTTCATCGAGGAATTTTGACACTGCTGCGATGAACTGGATAGCTCAGTGTGTCAATACGGCTGCTCAGCTGATGCTGTGCATCGGCAGTATGATACTGCACAAGGCGGGGCTCGGAAAAGAGTGAATACAAAAGAGCAGTCTGCGGTCACAGGCTGCTTTTGCGTTAATTGAACGGATATCCGGCTAAGGAGTGTGATATGATTGAAATGTCCCAAATGCGGTTCGGAAGAAAAGACAGAGATACTGTACGGTATTCCGTCTTTTGAAAATGATTCCGCGATACCCGAAGAAATCCGGAAAGGTTTTTTCCGCGGAGAAATAATACTCGGCGGGTGTGCAGAATTTCTCACATCACCTAAATACAAATGCCGCGGATGCGGTTTCAAATATGGCTCGCAGCCGTATATCATCAACAACAGATCACATAGCAGCATTGACGCTTCAAATTACCTCGATTGCCGCAGATCGGTCGTTTTCTTTTCATTTTCTGCGGGCAGCTTTTTTACAGGATATCAAAAAATAACTATTGAAAAGAGATCTTGCGATATTATCCTGACGGCTGGATCTTCAAAGTTCATAGACGGAAAAAAGATCACAAAAGAATTATCTTCTGCCGAATGGAATGGGCTTCTTGATAAGATATTCTCGGAATATCTTCTGCATGAATGGGATAAGAAGTACAGCAATGATGATCTGCTTGACGGATACGACTGGGAAATACTTGTGCGTCTCGAAACAGGAAAAGAAGTATGGTGGAACGGGTATATGTCATATCCGGCATACTGGAATGAATTCAAAGGATATATAAATGTGATGATCGCTTTTTCGGGACTGCAATTCTGAACTGACGATAAAAAAGCAGTCTGCGGTCACAGGCTGCTTTTGATTTATTGATACAAAATATGCAAGGAGAATGGTGCTATGAAAATACTTTATATCGATGCCGCCGTGCGAAGGGAGTCGCGCACAGCCGAACTCGCGGGATATCTGCTCGCAAAGCTGAACGGCGAGGTCACTTCCGTAAAGCCGATAGAGCTCGGTATGCCCGCCGCCGATGAGAACTTTCTGCGGGAGCGCGACCGCGCCTGTGCAGCAAAGGACTTTTCCGGAAAAATATTCGCCCCCGCGAGGCAGTTCGCGGAGGCGGACATGATAGTCATCGCGGCGCCGTTCTGGGATCTTTCATTTCCGGCTGCGCTGAAGCAGTACTTTGAGCAGATAAACGTCGTCGGGCTGACGTTTGCGTATAATGAACAGGGAGTGCCCGTGGGTCTGTGCAGAGCGAAGAAGCTGTTCTACGTGACCACCGCAGGCGGAAGGATATTCTCGGAGGAATACGGCTTCGGCTATGTGAAGGCACTTGCGCAGGGCTTTTACGGGATAAAGGACTGCGTGATGTTCAAGGCGGAAAACCTCGATGTTTACGGCAGCGATGCCGGTGAGATACTTGCCCGCGCGAAAGCGGAGATAGACCGCGCTCAGCTGTCGGGAGTATAGTTCGTGAACCAGCGGAAATCATTGTGGTTTGCATCGTAATAGTTGAAATTGCAGAGATAGTATTCCTTTCCGCCGGCGCTGCGGAAGTAATAGAACGTTACGGGTGAATCGGGCGAGGTGGGGTAGTCGGTGCCGAGCACGCTCACCACGCGCCCGAGGTCTGCGCCGGTATCGGAGAATTTGCCGTACTCGGTGCGCAGATATTCCGCCTTGCTGTCGGTCTGCATACGTGCCATTTCGGTGTAGTAAGCAGCGTGCTCGTCGTCCGGCGTGCGCCATACGATATCGGGGAGCTTCACGCTGCCGTAATGATCGCAGTGCCACCAATCCTCATCGGTGTTGCCGTAAGCGGTGATTATCATGCCGTTGAGCCGTTCGTTCTTGTTTTGTTCCTGCAAAGCGGCGGCGCATTTCAGCGCGGCATCCTGTGCGGACTTCCCGTCCGGCGCCGTGATGATGAGCAGTATCTCATCGTCAGCAAAGAGCATTTTTTCGGGGACAGCCACGCCGCCGGTGCACGCCGCACCGATCGCATCGCCCGCGTTGGAAATAACGGTCTTCTTCAGCGACCTGACGAAGTCGTCGCTCGTTTGGGGGACGCTGCCGAAGCTGCTGCCGTCTATCATGATATCCTGCATACCGCTGGAGACAGTATAGTCAAAATCCTGCAGCTTGTCATGAACGACTATCCTTGCGCCTTTTTCGTCCTCGGTCTTTGAGACGAGACTGCAGGCGCCGTGTTCTGCCTTTGCGCGGCGGTAGAGCTTATTTGCGCTTGCGGGGCGGCAGCCGGTGAACAGGAATACCGCCGGAAGTATAAGAAGGAACAGCAAAGATCTTTTCATGCATACCACGCTCCTTGCACTGTTGTTTTGCTTGTCAGCTTCATTATTTTCAATAATTATAACACTACCCACAACTTAAGCGTAAAATGCGGCGTTAGCCGCAATCAAAGTTTTCGGTCAAGCCTTTTTCAAAAGGCTTGCGGGGTCGAGGGGCGGAGCCCTCGCCGCCGTCCGCAGACGGCGGAATTCCTATACAAAGAGCTCCGCAAGGGGGGTAGGAAAACAGTCCGGTGGACTGTTTTCCGTAGGGGGGACGCCCTGCGATAGAGGGCGTCCCCCCTATCCCACAATCCTTAAGTTGTGGATAGTGATAATTATAATGATTTTTCAGCGCAATGTCAAGGCTTTTCCGGTTATGATAAGCATTTGATATGATAGGGCGCGTTGTATAGAAAATACGGGGTGTGCGGTCATTCTGCGCGGATGAAGCCGACCTGAGCGGCTGTGCCCTCCTTGCAGTCTTCCCAGAAGAGCGTTCCGCCCTTGATATTGAACCTTGCCGTGCCGTCGGTATAGACGGTTTCGGGCTCCTGCATCTCACCGTCCGGTGCATAGTCTGTACGGTTCAGCGTACCGCCGCCCGTGCATTCGATATATGTGCCGTCGTCGCTGCCTGTGCATGAATAATCCCACAGATAATCTGCGACCGCGCTGTGTGTGGAGACTTCAACGTCAAAGCTGCCGCTGTTCCCGTTGATAACGATGTAAAGGTCGTTGCCGTTCCACTGTTCTGTGCTCTCCCACTGACCGATATATTCTTCAAAGGGGTCAGACCCGCTTTCCGGCTCGGCTTCGGCGGATGCATCGGTGTCGGGCTGTGCTTCTGCTGTCGTTTCGGGCTCGGCGGCGGTAGTAGTTTCGGCGGCTGTTGATGCCGATGTTCCGGCGTCTGCTCCGCAGGCAGTCATTACAAGCACAGTGCTTATCACAGCAATAGTTATCATACTTTTTTTCATGCCATATTCTCCTTATCCGGTAAGTTTATCTCAATATATATCCGGCAGTTTTTCTGCTGTCAATAATATTATATCACAAGCCCGTGCAAAAAGATAGTGTCCAAAAAGGACACTTTTTTTGCCGGAAATGCCGTGCATAGCAGAATTTCTGCATCGAGCCCCGCAATATTCGGGCGATTTTTTGACTTTAGATCGGAAGAGCGTCGTGTAGG
>CAMVPV010000050.1 GCA_947169455.1 uncultured Clostridia bacterium
CGAGCTGTTCAGTCCTTCTATCACAGCGCTGAACTTTGCAACGCTGTCCCTTATCTCGTTCACCGAGGCATCTACCTTTTCCGCTGCGCTTTCAAGCGCCTCGGGGTCAGCCGATATCCTGCCGTTATCCAGAATTATCCCCCCTATACTATCACCAGACGGTTCCCGCTGCGTATCCCGGCATTGTGGAAGCTCTCCCCGTCCTCGATGAGTCCCTCCAGCTCAACGGAGCATACCGCGATATCCTTTGTCCCGCTGAAAACGTCGTAGCCTTCAAATTCTGCAATGGCAGACATTATCTGCTTTTTTGCATTTCCTATCTTCATTCTGTCATCTACCTGGAATTCATACGTCTTGGCATTTCCCGGTATATTGACCTCAATGCTTATCCTGCTCATCCTGCTCCTCCTTTACGAGCGGCGTCATGATCTCCTCTGTACTGCCGTTCATGACAGTAAGCGCAGAGCCGGCGGGAGTTTTTCTGTCGCGGTCATTCCCCGCGATGTCAAACTCGAATATCCCCTGCTCGCTCACCTCTCCGCCGAGATGCAGTCCTGTTTTCATGCCGCACGCCATGCGGAATGCATTATAGCCGTAGCATTCATTGTATTCGCGCGGAGATACGCCCATCACAAAATGTATCCTGTGCTCGGCGCCCTTTTCAAATACCGTTTCAAGGAATTCGCTCATGTCGGCTTCTTCGTTATAGACAGCTTCCATGAACTCTGCCGCGCTGTTTATTATGATGAATATCCTGTCATATCCCGAAAGGGCTTTTTTTACGGAGCGCTTTTCCTGCCTTGCGTTATACACTAACTCATTCCTGCCGGTAAGCTCGGGCACGAGTACATTTTCCATAAATCCGTACAGCCCGGCAGCATCGGTATAATAACCGTCCGCGCCGCAGCTCTCCGAAAAATCATGAAGTTCCTTCAGCACGCTGTCAAATATGAATACGCGCGAGCCGTTCTTCTTCATCTGAACGGCGGTGAATTTCAGGAAATTCGTCTTGCCGCTGCCTGCACCGCCGCTTACGGCAAAACAGAGCACACTGTCCGTGCTTATTGAGCACAGTCCGCCGTCCGCGCAGCCTCTGCCGAGGATATATCTGTCATCGGAGGTATTGCCGGTCAGCAGTTCATCTGCGCCGACCGCCCCGTACCTGCCGGTTATCCTCTTCGCGGCGGACTTGCTGTTCCTGTATTTTTCCGCGATGATGTTCCTTACGGTGAGCATTATGCTTCCGCCGCTGCTTCTTGCGGGGAGAGCTGTCTGGAATTCAAGCGGGGACGTCTCCTTTATAAGGCCTCTGCCGCTCACCCTGTCATCCGGGAGTAACTCCGCCCTCATGCCGATAACGCTGTCATATTCAAATCTGTCGGGGAGCTGCATACCGATGCCCTTCGTGAATCCCTGACGTATCCTGCCGCGCATATCGGAGGTATTGCTGCAGCTTACTATCATATATATGCCGTAGCCTGCCGCCTCGCGCGAGAACTGTATGAAAAGATCCTCGTATTCATCATAGCTTTCCGAGAAGGATGCGTAGTTGTCGATCACAAGCAGTATCATCGGAAGTCCGCCCTCCGATGAGAGGTAATCGCGGAAGGAGCCTATGCTTTTCTCTGAAAGCAGTTCCTTTCTTCTTTCAAGCTCGCTGCGGATATACTCCATCATCGAGGATATCTTCTCGTCCTCGCCCTCGAGACAAACCGCACAGGTATGCGGAAGTCCCGAAAATGCCGACATGGTGCGCCCCGAAAAATCCGCTATGCAGAAATTGACCTGCTCTGCCGTATATAGTTCCGACGCGCTGAATATAAGCGTCTGTATAAGTGTCGTCTTGCCGGAACCCGGTCCTCCGCAGATAAGCAGATGTCCGTCGCGCAGGGGCTCGTAGGAAACCGTGAACTGCCGCTGGTTTTCCGGGTCATCCGCAAGACCTATCGGTATGGCGCGGTGTTCCCTGTCGGTACCCGAAATATCGAGATCTCCGAGATATATCGTATCGGGCAGCGGCGGGAGCCATATCTGCCTGAGCGGTGCTATACCGTTCTCGGCGGCGAGCCTGCCAGTATATTTCACGATAGCATCGAGCTGTGTCTCCTTGTTGAGATCATCGCCCGAGCGCTTCTTCTTTTTCGCGGTCTTTTCCGGTCTGCCGGTAATGCCTATCATTCTCGCATATCCCGTGCTGCCGTCGTCGAAGGGAACATCGGGCTCATACTGCGCGCCCGACCACCCCGACTGGAACTCCTCGAATATCTCATCGTTCCCGACCTGCATGAAGCCGCGTCCCGTTCCGGTTATGAAAGCTGCGTCCGGGCGCTTCAGCATTTCGTTTGAATCCTGCTTGTCGGCAACGCGCAGGCATATCCTGAACCTCGTGTTGCTCCATATCTCGTCATCGACCACGCCGCCGGGCTTCTGCGTCGCAAGTATAAGGTTCACACCGAGCGAACGTCCGACGCGGGCAGCCGATACGAGTGCACGTACAAATTCCGGCTGTTCCTTTTTCAGCTCCGCAAATTCATCGGCGATTATTATCAGATGCGGCATGGGCTCGTCTGCGTCGCCGCTGCGGTAAAGCTCGATATACTGGTCGATGTGCTTGACCTTGTACTCATTGAACACCCGCTGCCTGCGGCGTATCTCCGCATTTATTGAAAGCAGCGCGCGTGTGGTGCCGTTACCGCCGAGATTGGTTATCATTCCCGCAAGGTGCGGCAGCCCCTCAAAGCTCTGTGCCATTCCGCCGCCCTTGTAATCTATAAGTATGAACGCTGCCTCGTGCGGGTGGTAATTCACCGCCATGCTGAGGATATAGCTCTGGAGCGTTTCGGATTTACCGGAACCTGTCGTTCCGGCTACAAGTCCGTGCGGACCGTGGTATTTTTCATGTATATCGAGATAGACCGGCTTTCCGCCTGACTTCTGACCTATCATCGCCTTCATTGTCTCGTAGGTGCGGTTTTCGAGCCATTTATGATAGATATCCAGTTCCTCCGCGCTCGATGCCCTGTACATATCAAGGAAGGTCAGCATATCCGGTATGCCGGAATTGCCGGAGGTGTCCCGCAGCTCGAAATTTGCAAGCTCCCTTGCAAATCTGTCCATTTCATAGTGAGGCACATTATCCAGCACCAGCCCGGTGCTGTCAGACCTCTGCGTGGATATGCTGTAAGCCGAGCAGATATCCTGATCGTTCCTGATAACAGTGTCGCACTTCGGCGGGAGCCTTTCGGGAGATGATGCGCAGAACACAGTCGTTATCCCCGCTCCGTCGGGCGGGTCGAGCAGATATTTCGATACCGGCTCGCCTGCAATCAGCGAGATATCCGTGATGAATATCACATAATGCGGGAGTATCTTCTCCTCTCCGGAGGACGGCTTAACGCTGCCCGGTTCTATGCGCTCCCTTATCATATCGGAAAGGAAGTACATCACATCGCCCATTGAACGGTTCCCGCAGGCTATCATCCTCACCTTTCCGTCCGGCGACCATGTATGCGGCAGCCACCGCGTGAAATTGAGCTCGTCATATTCCCGCGCGCGGAACGCAAAGCACATACGCACCTCGGTATATGGGAAATTCGCTGACAGATCAAGCACGAGCAGCCTCAGCAGCGCATTTCTCCTTGCGATATCCCTGCTGACGATACCTATCATCCTGTTGTCGTAAAGTGACACCGAAACGGGCACCTTCGTAAGCATACGGTACTTTTTGCAAAGCTCCTCGCCGAGGTCGTTCAGAGGGTCATACACCTGCGTGATATCCTCCTCGGGCGCAGTGACCCTGTTCGGGGACTCGATATCTCCGACGCCGAGCCTTACCGAAAGGAAATCTCTGTGGCTGCTGCTTTTCTCCCAGAGCCGAGCCGTATTCCTGACAAAGCCGAGCATTTCACCGGCAGAGGGATACTGCTCCGCGAGAACGCTGCGGTTATAGTCCGACTTTGCTTTCAGGCGCTCCTCGACCCTTGCGATATAGTCCATATAGGTCTGACGGCGGGTCAGCTCGCTGTTGAAGGCTTCCTTCTTATTGTAATTCGAGCTTGCGACAGCCCATACTGCCGCCATTACAGCGGCGCCGCCCGACATCACGAGGCTCGATGCGCCGAATCCGTTGTCACCGCTCATCATCGCCGCGAGTGCGATAGGTATCACCATAGTGAATGAGGGTCCTATCGTGAAGATGAGCGGCTGCGGCTTGTGCTTCTGCGCAGCGGCACAGCGTTCAATGACCGTTTCCGATGTATCGGTGCTGCGCAGAAGTCTCGGTGCGCGCAGGAAGTAGGTCTTTTCGTACTCTTCCTCACCGCGCTCTCCGTTCATCTCGGGTATCATTATAGGGTCGAGATGCTTCACCTTTACCGACCTGTCCGGATGATTGACCGCCATGAGCGTTCCGAGATACACTATCTTCAGTCCGACTATATAAATGACATCGCCGTATTTCACGGTTGTTTTTTCCGTGATCATCCTGCCGTTCAGGAAAGTTCCGTTCGTACTGCCGTTGTCGCGTATGAACGCGCTGTTTCCCTCAAATGTAAGCTCCGCATGGATATCGGAAACATATTTGTTTACATAGCAGATATCAGCATTATCGCCGCTTCCTATCGTAAGGGCGGATATTTTGTCCCGCTTTATGATATACTTGGTAAAGCCTGTGCTCTCCTTGTCCGCCTCGTCTATCTTGATGGAGAACCATGCATCCTCCTTTTTTATGGTGCCCTCGAGCACAAGTCCGCTTTTCAGCACGGCGCTGTCCACACTGCTGCCGTTCTGCAAAAGCTCATAGCTGCTGTCGGCGGATATCGTCCATACGCCGTTCCATACCTCTATGCTGAAGACAGTCTCATCATCAAGACCGGATATGTACGGACTTACCGAAACGGGATATTTCCTGTTGTCAACAGCCGGAAAATAGTGCTCGGAAAAGACGTTTTCAAAAAAAACAGTCATCAGTAAAGACATATCTCATTTCCTCCGTAGATCAGCCGACTGCCATCGAGCCGCGTATATAGCGGAACAGCGTATATGCATCGTCAAGTATGGGATATTCATTGTAATCTGCCGCTGCGACATACCCGAATGTCATTTGCATCAGACAGTCGTCCTGTATGACAAAGAACGTTGCCTCCAGCATATTCGAGCCTTCGCCGTCGAAATCGTACAATTTAAAGAAGAAGCACTGTGTGCCGTCGCCGTAATCTATGCTGCTGTAATCACACTCGCCGAATTCATCGCCCATTTCCTGACCCAGCAATGATACGATATCCTCTGTGGTGTAATTGTGCCCGCTGTCATCTGTCCAGAAATCAACGCTCATACTGTAATATTCGTTGTTCTGCTCATCATAGTAGCCATACATACCCATGTCATCGTCATACTCAAATATAGCGGGATATGAATAGGTGCGGCCTGTGTATTCATCACGACCCTCATACCACTCGCCGTTCAGCACCATTTCCATAAAGGACGACTCCTCGGAATACTGCTCCTCCCCGTAGTAATCATCGGTATAGTATTCGCTGTAATCATCCTCATAGCCGTAATTGTCATAATCTTCGGCATCGCTGAACATATTGGCGGCATCGCCCACATTCATCGCACGGGTCTCTTCGCCGGTGAACTCCTCCGATGTTTCCTCCGCCGCGGTAGTTTCTGCGGGTGTGGTCTGTTCCGGAGCAGCGGTCGTCTGCGCTGTCGTCTGTGCGGTCGTCTCAGCCGACACCGAGGATGCAGTGGTTTCCGTCACTATGCTGCGGGTGCTGTTCTTGCCGGCTATCCCTGATATCGCAATGCATATCACCGCTATCACGAGCACGGCGCCCACTCCGCCAAGCCCGAGGGTGATAAGCTTTTTCCTGTCCGGCTTATCCTTTATCTCCGTGCTCTGTACCGACTGCATTTTTTCAAGGCGGGCTATCTCCTCCGCCATCTGCTGTTTCTGGCGTTCAAGCTCTTCAAGCCTTGCTTTTTCTGCTTCTTCCTCCTGCTGCTTTTTTCTTCTCGTGGCAAACAGGGACTCTGCCTCGTTATTTCTATTTTCATTATTATTATCCATACTGACCTCCGTTGTTGACCAAATTTCAATGGTCTGTTACCTGTGCTTTAACAATTATACACTATATTTTTAAAAAAATCAATGTCCATAAGGGACACTTTTTTCAGAAAATGAAAGAAGTCTCTGATCATATACGGCTCAGAGCAGGAAGCACGCAAGGCAGAAAAGCTGTGAGAGCAGCCGTGACAACAAAAAAAACCGCGACCGTTTCAACGATCGCGGGAGTTTTTATGCGGCAGGATCATTCAGCTGCTTCAACAGCATATACGCTGACCTTCTTGCGGCTGCGTCCGAGACGCTCGAATTTAACCTTGCCGTCAACGGTAGCATAAATGGTATCGTCCGAGCCGATGCCTACGCCTGTACCGGGATGGATGTGTGTTCCTCTCTGACGAACGAGGATGTTGCCGGCTGTAACGAACTGACCGTCAGCCCTCTTCACGCCGAGTCTCTTGGATTCGGAATCGCGTCCGTTCTTGGTGGAACCCATTCCCTTTTTATGTGCAAAAAACTGCATGGAAATCCTGATCATTATCTACACCTCCGTAACTGATACTCTGATCGTTCCCTTGTGATCTTCCGAGATCATACCGATATGCTCAGACAGTGCGGCTATCACATCCGAAGGTGCGCCGCCCGTTTCATTCAGCATAAGGGAAACGGTATTGTCCTTTGCCGTAACCTCGGCATCGGAATTAAGATGATCGGTGACTAAGTTCACAGTAAGCATGGCAGCGGATGACACCGCCGCGCATACTATATCTTTGCCGTAAACGTCAAAGCCTGCGTGTCCCGAAATGTGGAACCCACGGAAAACACCGCTTTTCTTGTAAAAAACAGCTTTTATCACGCGGACTCACGCCTTGATTGCTTCGATCCTGACCTTTGTGTAAGGCTGTCTGTGACCCTGCTTTCTGTGGGTCGAGCCCTCCTTGGGCTTATAGGTGAAAACAGTTATCTTCTTTGCCTTTCCGTTCTTGATGACCTTAGCTTCAACGGATGCGCCCTGAACATAGGGTGCGCCGACATTGAGAGCACTGTCATTGTTTACGGCGATGACCTTGTCAAAGGTTACTGTATCATCAGCGTTTACGTCGAGTTTCTCTACGAAGATCTCGTCGCCCTCCTTGACCTGATACTGCTTTCCGCCTGTCTCGATTACTGCGTACATTTCCGGCACCTGCCTTTTCTCTTGAACTCGCTGCATTGGGGCGTGTCGATATGACAACTTTTAAGCCTTTCGCAAGCGGCTTAATTATTATATCACATAAATTTCCTGTTGTCAAGTGTTTTTTGCGCATCAAAGAAAATTCATCAAACGGCGCTTGCTGTACTTGTAATGTGCTATCACAGAGCGGCGATATCGCAGTTTCAGATCTTCTGAACGAACGGTCTTACCTGACATCCGACTTGCACACGTCCACCCATGCGGAGTAGCCGGAATATTTTTCCAGCTCCGGCACGGTGAGCTCGATCGCGCTGCTGCTGCTCCCGCACGCCGGAAATACCGTTTCAAACCTTTTCAGCGATACATCGAGATAGACCGCTGCGCCCTCCTTCACACCGAACGGACACACCCCGCCGACAGCGTGCCCCGTAAGTGCTTCTACCTCATCGCCCTTCAGCATGACAGCTTTCGTTCCGAACTGCGCCTTGTACCTGGGATTGTCTATCCTGGTATCGCCCGCCGTCACGATAAGCAGCGGCTTTCCGTCCGCCTTGAAGGAAAGCGTCTTTGCTATGCGGCAGGGCTCACACCCGAGCGCCTGCGCCGCAAGCTCCACGGTAGCACTGGAAACATCGAATTCG
>CAMVPV010000051.1 GCA_947169455.1 uncultured Clostridia bacterium
TTCCCGATAAATCAATAACCAATACACTCCGGAAATGATGCATAAACGGCACTGCACGAGCAAAATGTCGCTTAAGCGACACTTTGCCTTGAAATTGCAGCCTTACGGAATGGCATTGTCACGGGAAAATATCTGCTCATAAAACATCAAAATAAATGTTGCATTTCTAAAACAGTTGTGATATAATAGGAATGTTAAGGTAAAATAGTCTATCGATACACAAAAGCGGCGGAGGCAATATGCTGGACAAATTCAATGTTAAATCCTATGCGTGGAGCAATGACGTGTATTTCGACGGCGTTGAGATCTACCGCAGGGGAGGGGCGGTCATCACCTGCGCGGAATCAAAGGGCGAGAACAGACTGACCGTTGTCCATGCCGATGTTACAGGAGATGACGGCACTGTATATCAGTGCACTGCCGCATTGAGCGCCGCAAGCGAGACCGTTATGGCAGTAAAATGCACCTGCCCCGAAAAATGCGACGCATTCGGATACTGCCGCCATGTCTGCGCGGCACTGCTCACCTACATCGACAAGCGGAACGACCCCGGCTTTGCAAGCAAAAGCTTCAGCTCGCCCGCAGTGAGGACGCTCATATCCGATTATTCGCGCCTCGCCGCAGCAGAAGCAGGAAGTGAGTGCGGAACGTGCCCTGCTGCCGTGCTCGAACCGGTCCTCACAGACAGGTCGGGAAAGCTGTTCCTTGAGTTCCGCATAGGCAGCAAAAAAAAATATGTTGTAAAAAGCATCTGCCGGCTGCTTAATGATTTCAACTTCCGCAGCACGGTCACATACGGCAAGGACTTCACATTCCTGCATGACAGGCTGCTGCTCGATGAAACGAGCCGCCGTCTGCTCGGGCTTGCCGTGATGTACTTCCAGATGCGTCCGTACAGTAATTACGGTGCGGGCGACAGGTATATCCCGCTCGCCGGCAGATTGACGGAGGAGTTCTTCGATATCGTGAAGGGCTCTGAAGTGGATTTCCGCGGTAAGCTGTGCCGCGTCTCAGATGAAGACCCCAGACCCTGCATATCCCTGAAAAAGCGCCGTAAAAGCGATGCCTTCCATATATCACTGAAGGAAAAATATACGTTTTTCTTTTCGGAAGAACACTGCTGTGCATTTGACGAAAACACGGACACGTTCCATATCTGCTCCGTGGGATTTACCCGCAAGGCTGTCCCGCTGCTCGATGCAGCGGCAAAGAACGGCGGTTCGATAGATATAGCGAAGTCTGACATGACACAGTTCTATTCATCGGTGATAAGCTCAGTTGAAAAGTATGTCAGCGTGGATATCGCCTGCGATATCTCCGAGCATATCCCGCCCGAAGCGGAGACTGCGCTCTATCTCGATACTCCCGCTGCCGATGAGGTGTGCGGCAGGCTCGAATTCACCTACGGCGCACAGCATTACAGCGCATTTTCGGGCGGTGCGGCGCGCGAATACCGCGATATCCGCAAGGAGACCGCCGCCGAGTACGCCGTTCTGAAATACTTCACCGCAGACAGCGCCGACCCGCATCATCCGCTGAAGGTGACCGGTGCGGACGATATATACAGGCTCCTTTCCGAAGGGCTGCCCGAGCTTACAAAGCAGATGGACATCTACGCGAGCGAACGCTTCGAGAGCATGAGGATACGCCCGCCGGTCTATCCGTCGGTAGGTGTGCGCCCCGAGGGCGGTCTGCTGGCGCTCGACATCGACGCCGACGGGTACGATATCTCCGAGCTTGCGGAAATGCTCTCGGCATACCGCCGCGGAATGAAGTATCACCGCCTCAGGAGCGGCTCGTTCATCGACCTGACCGGTGGCGGGATAGCAGAATTCGCCGAGCTTGCCGACGGCCTTGCACTTTCGGACAAGGCTCTGCTGAAAAAGCAGATCACGGTTCCGCGATGCAGGATGCTGTATCTCGACAGCCTCCGTCAGGAGGAGGGCAGCATAAGGATCAGGCGCAGTGCCGGGTTCAAACAGGCGATGAAGGATTTCTCCGATATCGCATCCTCTGAATATCCCGTGCCCGCAGGGCTCGAGGACATAATGAGAGAGTACCAGATATACGGCTACCGGTGGATGCGCACGATCGCGGCATACGGATTCGGCGGGATACTCGCCGACGATATGGGTCTCGGAAAGACCCTGCAGGCGATAGCACTGATGCTTGCGCTGAAACAGGAGGATGAAAGGAACGGCAGGGAACACAGGGCAGATCTTGTGGTGTGCCCGTCGTCGCTGACGCTGAACTGGAAAAGTGAGATAGAACGCTTCGCCCCGACCATGAAAGCGGCAGTCATTTCGGGCAGCGCGCTGCAGCGGACGGAGCTCATAGCCGGAGCCGCAGACGCCGACGTGATGATAACCTCCTATTCTATGATAACGAGGGATATCCCCGATTATGCGGACATACATTTCCGGTGTCAGTTCATAGATGAAGCGCAGTTCATAAAGAACCACAATACACAGGCGGCAAAGGCGGTCAAGGCGGTGCGGAGCGACATCCGCTTCGCGCTGACGGGAACTCCCGTAGAGAACAGCCTCGCCGAGCTGTGGAGCATCTACGATTTCGTGATGCCCGAGTATCTTTTCAATTACAATCATTTCAAGAAGACATACGAGACCCCGATAGTGCGCGGCGCCGACGAAAGATCCGCCGGAGCGCTGAAAAGGCTGACCTCACCGTTCATACTCCGCAGGCTGAAGAAGGACGTGCTCACCGAGCTGCCCGACAAGACAGAGATATCGCTCTCGGCGGAGATGACGGAGGAACAGGAAAAGCTGTACGCCGCGAACGTGCTCAGCATGAAGGACGCTCTCGGAGAGGGCAGCTTTGATGACGGCAGGGGACATATAGAGATACTTGCGATGCTGACCCGCCTGCGGCAGATATGCTGCGACCCCGCTCTGGTGTATGAAAATTACAGCGGCGGCAGCGGCAAGCTCGAACAGTGCCTTGAGCTGGTCGAAAGCTGTATAAATTCGGGACATAAGCTGCTCCTGTTCTCACAGTTCACATCTATGCTCGATATCATCGCGGCGCGGCTGGGTAAAGCGGGGATACGCTATTATATGCTCACGGGCTCCACAAAAGCCGAGGAGCGCCTGCGGCTGGTGAATACCTTCAATTCCGATGACACGCCGGTGTTCATGATATCTCTCAAAGCCGGCGGAACGGGTCTGAACCTCACCGGAGCGGATATAGTGATACACTTCGACCCGTGGTGGAACATCTCCGCAGAAAACCAGGCGACCGACCGCGCATACAGGATAGGACAGCGCAGCAATGTGACAGTGTATCGGCTCATCACGAAGAATACCATAGAAGAACGCATCACAGAGCTCCAGAAGAGCAAATCAGGACTTGCGGAGCTTGCAGTGGGCGGCGACGGCGGCATCATGCGCATGAAGCCCGCCGAGATAATGAAAATTCTCGATCAATAAGGAATGACGTTATGAATATATTTAATTTTCTTACTCCGAAAAGCGAAGTGGAATTCCTGCTGGAAAGCGAAACGGTCGCTCAGGCAGCGGGAAAATTCCAGTCACACGGATATACTGCGGTGCCGGTGATAAGCCGCGACGGAGAGTACCTTGAAACGCTCACCGAGGGCGATATACTCCGCTATATCCTCTCGGAGGTATCAAACGGCACCGTGAATCACATGAACAGTGACATCGTGATAAGTCTGCCCGTGCGCAAGGATATCCGCCCGGTCCACGTAAATGCGGACATAAATGACCTTATAGAGCTTTGCAAAACAAAGAATTTCGGCCCGGTGGTAGATGACAGAGAGATATTCATCGGGATAGTGACCAGAAAAGACCTGATCTGCTTTGTAGATGAGAAATACAAGCAGGTGCGTGAGGAGATAACAAAGAAGTGAAGCGCAATTCCGGAACCTCAATGATCAAATTTGCTGCGATAACGGCAGCTGCGGCTGCTCTCGTCGCGGGAGCAGGGACGTTTTTCCTTGTTTCGACGATGATGAAGCCGAAGGAGCCCGCAGCCGACTACATACCCGCGGCGCAGGTGAGCATACAGACCGCACCGCGTATCGAAATGACCGAGCCGCCCGCAGTTCTCGCGGAGACTGAGCCTGTAGTCACCGAGGAGCACGCCCGTCCCTTTTCGGACGGAGATACAGAAGATTTCTCGCTGGATGACGTGACGGCTCACAATGCCCTGCTGATCGATGCCGATACGTTCGAGATACTCGGCAGGCGGCAGCACGTACAGAAGATGTATCCCGCCTCTATGACCAAGGTGATGACACTGCTTGTGGCAGCCGAGCACCTGAACGAGGGGGATATGGACAAGACATACACTATGACATACGACCTCCTGCACCCGCTGGTGATGGACAACGCATCCCGCGTGGGGTTTGAGATAGATGAGACAGTCACGGTAAAGGATATGCTCTACGGGCTGATACTGCCGTCCGGCGCCGATGCAGCCGTGGGACTCGCTGAATATATAGCGGGCTCGGAGGATGCCTTCGTTGAGCTTATGAACGAGAAGGCAGAGGAAATGGGGCTGTACTCCACTCATTTCATGAACGTGACCGGGCTTCACGACAAGGATCATTACACGAACTGCATCGAAATGGCGATGATAATGCGCGCGGCGATGGACAATGACCTCTGCCGCGAGATACTTTCCACCTATACATATACCACTTCATCCACCGAACAGCACCCCGAGGGGATAGTCATTTACAGCACCATGTTCGGCAGGATGTACGGCAACGAAGTGGAGAACGTGACCATAATCGCCGGAAAGACAGGCTACACTGACGAGGCGCATCACTGCCTCGTGAGCTACGCCGAAAAGGGCAGCAAGAACTATATCTGTGTCCTTGCGGGAGAATCCGACCGCTGGGCAGCTGTCTATTCGACATTCAACGCATACGGGAAGTATCTTCCCGATTAGTTGTCAGAGATAAGAGGTCAGAAGCAAAAAAACTGTATTATTTATATCGGGAGAATATCTGCAATGAAAAACGAACTGGCTGCAAAGCTGACGGAAAATATCAAGAAAGTCATCGTAGGAAAGGATGATACCATTTTCTGCGCTGCCGCTGCACTGCTGGCGGAGGGTCACGTGCTCATCGAGGATGTGCCCGGCGTGGGAAAGACACAGCTTGCCTCTGCAATGGCGAAGTCGGTGAACGGAGAGTTCAACCGCATACAGCTCACCCCGGACGTAATGCCCTCCGATGTCGTCGGCTTTTCGATGATAGACCGCAATACCGGCGGGATGGAGTACCGCAGGGGTGCGGCATTCTGTAATTTTCTGCTCGCCGATGAGATAAACCGCGCCTCGCCGAAGGCACAGTCGTCGCTGCTCGAAGCAATGGAGGAGCGGCAGATAAGCATCGACGGCGTCACACACCCGCTGCCCAGACCCTTTATGGTAATGGCAACGCAGAACCCCGTTGAGACATACGGAACGTACCATCTCCCCGAGGCACAGATGGACCGCTTCATCATGAAGATAAGCATGGGATATCCCTCGCCCGAGGAGGAGCTCGAGGTACTTTCGAGAACGGAGAACGACAACCCCGTAAAGGCGATAGGCGCCGTTATAACCACGGATGATATCCTCGATATGCAGAAGGAGACCAAGGAAGTGCGCTGCTCCGACCCTATAAAGCGGTACATAATAGAAATATGCACCGCCACGAGGAACAATGAGGGCATACGCCTCGGCGTCAGCCCCCGCGGAAGCATAGCGCTGTATAAATCCGCAAAGGCAGCGGCATATATCTCGGGGCGTGACTACGTTATCCCAGAGGATGTCAAGAGACTCGCTGTCCCGGTGCTCTCGCACAGGATAATGCTCGCGCCGAAGGGAAAATCCGACTACGGCTCCGCAGAAGGTGCGGTAAGGCATATCCTCGGAAGGGTAAGGGTGCCCGATTCCGCTGAAGCCGCATTTACCGACAAGAAGTGGTGATATGATGGTTCCGGTAACGCCCGCGCAGGAAAGCACGGTCACAAAGCTCAAACGCTATGCGGACATAGCCCGCAGGATAATAGGTTATCTCATCGCACTGTTCCTGACACTGATGTTTGCGCTCTTCATGAGCGCGCGTACCGGCTGGTTCCTGTTCTCGGTAATGGCTATGCTGCCTTTCGTCTCGGTAATAGCCGCATTCATAGTGCGCAGGTATATCACCGTGACCGCAGAGGTCACCGATACGGAGCTTTTCAAGGGGAACTGCATACGGCTGAGGCTCACCGTGAACAACCGCGCATGGTTCCCATCTCCGCCGATAATACTGAAACAGCACTGCAGCGACGGTCTTGTGTGCGCCGAAAACGGCAGCGAGCTTGCGGTGAATGTGCTGCCGCGCTCGGAAGGCGTATTTGAGACAGAATACCGCGCGGTCATGTGGAGCTATTCGCGCGTCGGACTGGAGGACGCATTCATCACCGATTACACCGGCATGATAAAGATGCGCCTGCCGTCGATAGCGGGAACGGTGAATACGTTCGCCGTGAAGATAATACCCGACATAAAGGATATATCCTCCTCGCAGGAGATACTCAAAGCCGCCGACGAAGCCGCTGCGGGCAGCGATGACAATGAGGACACCGCAGATGTGCGCGCAGTGGGATTTACCGGCGTGCCCGGCTACGAGCACCGCAGCTACGAGCCCGGCGATCCTTTGAAGCGCATAAACTGGAAACTTTCCGCAAAGCGTGATTCGCTCATGGTGCGCCTTGATGACAGCATACTCTCGAAGAAGCATTCGGTGATACTGGACTGCTCGAATACCTCCGGGAACGCACGGTACGGTGAGATATGCGGTGAGACTATGCTCGGCATACTCTCGGTGATAATCCGCTCCGGCTACGAATGCACCGCATGGTACAGGAGCGGCGGCGTGTGGGTGGATTCCGAGGTGAACGACGAGATGTCCCTCGAACGCCTGCGGCTGGAGCTTGCGGGCTACCGCTTCACCGAGGCAAAGGAACGCATACCCTACCGCGAGCTTTCGGAGCTGCCGGGCGGCGCAGGCGCGGTGATATTCTTCACGCCCTGCATAGATGCCGCACTGTCGGATCAGCTCGTCCACAGCGGGGTATATTCCAAGAGTGATATCAGTGTCACTCCTGCCGCTGCATCTGCGGGCGCGGGAGTTTCCGCCTCCGGAGTATGGATGATCGCTCCGGACGGGACTATGGAGATGCTATGATAAAAGATATTCTCAAAAAATACAATGCTGAACTGCTGCTGAAAGAATTCGTACTCCCCGTAACGCTTTCGTTCGTGCTCTCGTCGGCGGTCTTCTATGCCTACGGAGCTGATTTCCTGTCCCTGTGGACGCTGGGTCAGCTTGTGATAATGATCGCGTTCACGAGATTTTTCCTCTTCATGAAAAAGCACAAGTACATCGGCGGCATAATATATACGCTGATCTGTATCTTCTGCTTTTATCTGTTCCTGAGGTTCGCCATCGGGCGGGACTGGGGAGAAGGGTTCTCGATATGGTTCCTCAGCGGCGGAAGTGAAACGGATACGCAGCCTGAGTACTACATGACGCTGCTGGTGTCATTCACTCCGTTCCTGATATCGGTCGTATATTACTTCTCGGCGGTGCTGTACCGCACGTCCTTCCTCATGCTTGCGAGCCTTATACCCTGTGCGCTGTATGTCAAGATACTCTCGGATATGAGCAATATGTACCTTGTGCTCATATCTGCAATGAATATACTGATATATGCGGTGAACAACCGCGATATGAACATCGGGCGCGCGGAAAAGACCAAGCTTGCGGGCGCAGCAGCTGCGGGTGCGGTCGTGGCGGTAACTATGGTGATCGCATCACTGATACCCAAACAG
>CAMVPV010000052.1 GCA_947169455.1 uncultured Clostridia bacterium
CGCAGACCCTTGGTCTTTATCTCGCCGTTCCCGTCCAGATAAAGGCTGATCCTTCTTGTCTCCTTATTCACGTCAAATGTGCTGTCGCTTATGGTGATCTTCACACCGGGGAAAAGCTCGCCGCGGCAATCCACATTGAGGAACTGCTTGACCGAAAGCACCTCATCTATCTCGGCAATGCGCTTGGAATAGTTCTTCTTTGCGACCTGCCACTGTATCTTGGACTGGAGCATTTTTCCGAGGAGCTCCTCCTTGTCCTCGGGCAGACGCTTCAGCTCCTTCTTTTTTTCGTTAAGGAAATCTATTATCTTTACGCACCTTTCGGCTTGCACCTCTGCTTCGCTGATCTTGTGCTTCAGATCGTCGCGTTCTTCCTTCATAACGGCGTTGTCGCCGACAACTATCTCGGTCTTTGCGTAGGTCTTGGTGCCGATACTGCCGGCTACCACATTTTCGAGGCAGGTATATTTGCCGCCGCTGATATTCTGAGCGGCGGTGAATTTTCCGGCGCAATATACATTGCATACCACAAAATTCGAGGCGGTGAGAGCGCCGTCGCAGGTGATATCGGAATACTCGCAGAACTGCGCGGAAACATCTCCGTGCGCCATTATCTTGGAGGATATGACGCCCTTCTTGACAACTACATTGCCGCCTGCTTCAACGGTCGCGCTGTTGACATTTCCGGTAATGAGCACGTTCTTGTTCGTGGTGACCTTGAAGCCTTCCTTTATCTCTCCGTTGATGATAACATCGCCGATGAAGTCGATATTTCCTATGGATGCGTCAACGTCATGGCGTATGGTAATGGTCGTTTCGATGTAGAAGGTGCCCTTTTCACAGGCAAGGTGTCCGCTTTCCGCCGCTGTGATGTAGCAGCCGTCCTCAGAGAGGACAGTGTTCTTGCCGACGTTGTAGCGTGCCTTCACGCCGACAGTCTGGCGCACCGGCACCCCGCGGATGTCACACCCCTCGCTGCCCATGGTCGGGTGAGTTATCTGTGCGATAACGGCGCCCTTTTCTACAACGCGGATATAGCCGAGGTTCTTGTAATCGACGATGCCCTGTGCGTCCTCCTTGGGCGCAAGCTTTATCTCCTGGTCGTAGTAATACTTTATCGAGCCGTCGGTGCCGTTTACTGCGGGTGTCCAGTGAGCGGCGTTTATCTGCTTGTCATAATCCTTGCGGTCTATCGAAGCCCTGATGAGATCTTCATTTATATTGTATCTTACCGCATTTGCGGCAAGTTCCCGCATTACATCATCGTAGGTGACCGCCCTGCCTCCGTTTGAGGGCGGGTAGATGCTGACGAAGGCATCATGGAAATCGGGAGTAACGGTGACAACGACCTTTCCATCTACCGGATATCCTGCCATGACCCACACCTTCCTTTCATTCTGGATCTGTTATTGAACGCATATCTTGTTCTTTATAGCGTCATATTTCTTCTCGCCTATGCCCTTGACCTCCATGATGTCCTCTGCCGCAGAAAATCCGCCGTTCTCGGTGCGGTATTCGACTATCTTCCTTGCGGTGGCTTCGCCTATGCCGTCAAGTGCCATAAGCTCTTTTTCGGTCGCGGTGTTGATATTTATCCTGCCGCTGCCGGTATCATATCCCGCGGCGGCAGTTCTGCGCACGGGTACGCCGGAGGTATATATCATTTCCGAGATGGCGCTGAATTTCTTTTCGCCTATCCCGCTGACTTCCATCAGCTGTTCTGTATCGGAAAATCCGCCGTTCTCGGTGCGGTATTCGATTATCTTCCTTGCGGTAGTCTCGCCTATGCCGTCCAGCAGGCAGAGCTCCTCGACCGAGGCGGTGTTGATATCAATACATATCACTTCTGCTTCGGGCATATCTGCGGGTGCTTTTTCCTGAACGGGAGCTTTTTCCTGCGCGGGAGCCGTTTCCTGCACGGGAGCTTTTTCCTGTACGGGAGCCGTTTCCTGCGCGGGTACAGTTTCCTGAACGGGAGCCGCTTCCGCATCATCCGTATCATGCGCGGACGTTTCTTCTTCCGCGAACCGCGGCACAAGAGCGGTCGTTCCGGCATCATCATCCGCGGCGGCATCGCATACTGAAGCGGCAGCGGCGGCATATACCGTATATTCCGGAGAGGATGTTTCTCCGGTGATGCAGGTCGTTTCTGCGGGAACCGCAGTGCGGCTGACAGAAACAGCGGGCGCAGAAGGCGGCTCAGTTCCGAAGCCGGCGTAAAGCCCGGAAGCAGCAGCAGCGGCAGTCATGATAACTGCTGTCAGTATATCTGGTCTGATGCGTTTCTTCTTCACAAAGCATCACCTGCATGATATGAACTGTCATGATGTGTCTGTTTGCTGCAGATCAGAAAATTTACCTGCATCCTTCTGCTTACATTATATCACACATTTACAAATCAGTCAACAGATTTACCGAAATTTTTATGCTTAATTACAGGTATCGGATATCACAGCGGCACTGTCTGCGTTCCGCAAGCCGAAATAAAGCTCCCCCGTATCCGCAGAACGGATATGGGGGAGCGTCTTATCCGGGGCTGCTGCCGCCGGAGATCTCAGTCCTTCAGGAGGTTGTAGGCGGTCATGCCGAATTCGGAAAGCACCTCTCCGCTTTTCGAGGAAACGACCCTGCCTGTGAAGTAGCAAATATCGCCGCGGGATATAGCGGGCGACTTTATCTCGATGCTGCCCTTGCCCGCCATTCTCAGCGGGAAATTGTTCCTGTAGCCGTCGGGGAGCGGTTCGCCGTTCATATAGAATCCGTCACATTCGATGGAAACGTCCTCGGAGAACGTATCCCTTATCACGTAATGCAGCGTGACCATGCGGCGTCCCTCGTCTGTCTCCGCCTT
Source organism: uncultured Clostridia bacterium (assembly GCA_947169455.1). The sequence goes on from CAMVPV010000052.1 coordinate 2,852, forward strand.
TGTGATGTACAGGTCGAGGCTGTCGCTCATCCCGCCGAAGGTCTCTGCGCGGGATACATCATAGCCCATCATGCCGAGGTTGGGCAGCACGGCATATATTCCGTCCCGCGAATTGCCCGCTGCAACGGGGATGATTATCGTCCGTCCGCCCGAGCGCGTGCAGAAGCCGAGATAATCGACACGTCCGCAGGTATTTATATATGCGGCGGCTTCTTCGTAGGAATTGTTCTTGTTGTTGCCGAACACGGCGGTGAATTCCTCGTCCTCCGCCGTAGTGAATGACGTTGCATAATAGGTCGTCTTTTCGATCTTCACGGGGACGATGCCGGACGAGCGTGCTATCGAAAAAGCAAACAGGGTATTATCGGCAGCCTCTTCATGGCGCGTCTCGGAGATATTCTCCTTCGTGAGCTTCTTCACGGATATTTCCTCTTTCAGCGCGCCGACTGCTTCCTTCATGCTGTTGCCGATAAATCCCGCCGAGGGGTCGGCGCCCTCAAATATCGAAAGGAACGCCTCGCAGCTCATCTCATCCGCGAGAGTGACAGGCTCGGTCGGTACGGTCTCCTGCTCCGTCACCTCTGTTGTCGTGGTCGTGACCGCTTCGGTGACAGGGGCTGTCGTTTCTTCGGCAGCAGTTTCTGTCATCATGATCTCAGCTGCCGTCTGTATCTTTTCCGCCACCGACTCTTCCGAGAGAACATCCTCTCCTGTCTCTATGCTGTCAAAACATCCCGACATAAACACCGCAGCCGATAAGGCTGCGGCAATAAGTATTTTCTTCATTAACAAAAATCCAATCAGACTATATTGAGCCCGTAGCTCTCACAGAGACGCCGCAGACCCTTTGCGTAGCCCTGTCCGACCGCGGATACCTTCCACGAATCGTTCTTCCGGTAGAATTCGACAGCGACTATCGTTTTTTCGAGGAAGAACCCGTCCATGCGGAACTCCGCCGTCCGCGAGGCGCTCTTCATAATGAGCACCGCGCCGTGGACGCGGCTGAAATTCTCCGAGGGATCCTCCCCGTATATCGAAAACGCGAGCGCTATCCTGTCAACACATTCGGGTATGCGGTCAAGTTCCAGCTTGAACGCGCGCCGGCTGCCTGTATCGACATATTTTACAGCGCCGTCCGCTCCGGAATCATTGCCGAAGAACACGAGCGACTTATCGCTTTCCGCTATGCCCGACCTGTTCAGCAGGAAGGCATATCCGTCGATATCGAGCGGCTTGTCGGATGAATCGTAGCGGAGCTCCGCTGCAATCTCGCTGTCGCCGAAGATATCGTTCACGCCCGTGCGCTGACCTCTCACCATCTGTGTTATGCCGTCTGCCGATACGGGCACCGACTTCTGCGGTGCGGGTACGGATATACCCGGCGCTGTCTGCGGCATAGGCGCGGGTGCGGGTGCGGGGCGCGCCTGCGGACGCGCTTGTGCGGGCGGGGGCTGTACCGGCTGCTGTGAAGCGCGGAAGTAATATCCGCCCGACTGTGCAGGCGAACCGCACGATGATGCGGACAGGGTCACGTAAGCCCTGCGTATGAAGTTCGACTGAAATATGATATCTCCGTATATAACTGTGCCCTCCGTAAGGGGCTCCGCCGTTATCTTTACGGTGTTCATCCCCGGAGCGAGCAGTGACGGCTCGATGTTCATGCCGCTGACGTTGACGCTCAGCTTTGTTTCGGTCGGGACATATACCTCTGCAAGTGCGGTGAAAGGTGTATCGGGGAGTATATTCCCCACGCTCAGCATTTTAGGTATGTCCCAGTGTCCGTCCTCACCGGGTATCCCGATGACCTCACCGCACACGGTCACATTTTCAAATACCGTATCGGGTGCCTTGCAGGAAACCGCAAGACCGTTCCCGCCGCCTGTTATCTCAAGCTGTATGTCCTTGAGCGTAACGCCCTTGGAACGTATATCCATTACCGTACCGCCGCGCAGCCACAGAGTAGTGTTGCTGCCGGATACCACGCACGGTCTGTTTATGCTGAATGCACCTTCAAATTCGCCCGGAGGCAGCTTTACAGCGCCCACGGGATTAGGATTATCCAGTAATTTCTGAATGTCCTCTCCGTTCATCACAGTCTCCCGTTTCAGAATTTTCTTCTGCTTTCAATGACCTTGCCGAATATCCTTATCCGCGCCATATCCTCACCCCGGAATATCCTCGGCGGATAGTACGGGTTCTCGCTGATAAGCTCGATGCGGTCATTAGTGCATATTATCTTTTTCACGACGCCGTCCTCATTGTCGATGAGCACGACACCGTAATCCCCGCTGTCAACAGTCTCCTGACAGCGCACCAGCACGAGGTCGCCCTCCATTATCTTCGGGCTCATGGAATCTCCCACGACCCGCAGATAGACGTACTGCTCCATGCTGGAAATGATGTCCTTCGAGACATACTCGTAATGGTCTATATTTTCCTCGGCGTGACAGGCAAGCCCTGCCGCAACTCTTCCGATTACGGGTATCCTCACCATAGCGGACATATCCGCGGGAATGGCGTTTGCGGGCATCTCCTTTATCGTTCCGCCGCCGTACAGCCACTCGGGAAGAACGCCGAGCGCCCTTGCTATCGCATTCAGCACGGGCAGCTTGAAAACGCGGATGGTGCCGTTCTCGTAGCGCTGTATCGTTGAAGCGGCGACGCCTACCTTGTCGGCGACCTCCTTCAGCGTAAGACCGGTCTCTCTTCTGCGCTCTGCAATATTCCGTGATATCTGTTCCTTGTCCAGCATAGGCTATATCCTTTCATAGAAAGATCGTCAGTGTCTTGTATCGGTGGTATAGTATGTATCTATCGTCTCGCTCGAAATGAGGAAGAATGCCGAAAGTCCGGAGAGCAGCGCCGATGAGATATACCATACGACGTGTATGTTGAAGTTCGGGTCGTCCTCCATGTGGTTCAGCGCATGGAGCACCAGTCCGAGTATGAGGGTCGTGAGCGTTATCAGTATGAATACTACCGAGGAGAGCGTTTTGAGCGGCTTGGATTTTATCATCAGTGATACCGCAAATACAACTATGCCTATCGAAAGATACTTGAAAAGCTGAGCGTAATCCATATCGCTGAGACCGATGCCCACGAACATCGCACCTGCGGATGCGAGCGCAAGGAACATCACCAGTATGACGAAAAGGAAGCCCTTCTTTGCCTTTTTGACCCTTTTTTCGTGCATGAGGTTCTTTGCCATCGCGTTGCTGGCGTTCTTGTTGAAGTTCTCGGGGCGGCGGTTTATCTCCTCGCGCAGGTGATCCTTGATGGCTCTTCTCTCGTTGTCGCCGAGCTTTCCTTCCTTTGTGGAGTAATCGACGTTCTTTACCTTCTGCTTCATATCGGAGTACTCATTGCTGAGATCCTCAAGAACGGGTATCTCTTCGAGATCCATGGAGATATCGTCCATTATAAGCTGATTGCGGAGGGTCTTGGAGCTCATCTGGCGCTTCTTGCCCTTGTCCATGTCCTCAAGGATGATCTTGCTCTTGTCTATACCGGAGAGGTCGCTGTCATAGCTGTCGTCGGTATCGTCATCATCGTCGTCGTCGCCGATAACGAAGTTGCCCTTGTTTTTCTGTTCATAGCTGCCCACAAATTCCTGCTCGCGCTTCTTCTTGGCTTCAACGAACTGGGGAGAGGGGAGCTCATCGTCATCGTAGGTGTCCTCGGAGATATCGATATTTCCGATAGTCTGGCCGCGTGCCGCCGTACCGGTGAGGGGCAGTCCCGTGGTATCGTAAGCGGGCTTTTCGCGCTCCTGCTCGGCGGGGTCAACGGTCTCCCGCTCTGAGTATGTATTATGTGCGGGATATTCGTAGCTTTCTCCGGATTCCTCCTCGCGGAGAGCCTCATATCCCTGCTGTACATAATCTATGGTCTCGTCCTCCCCGGGATATTCCTCCTGTTCGGGGGCGGTATCCTGTGCGGGAGCGGTATCACCGGCTGCTGTTTCGTAGCTCTGCTGCGGAGCGGGTTCTTCCGCTGCTGCCGTGAATACCTGCCGCGGCGGCTCGGGCGGCGGAGGTGCTGCACCCGGAACGTAGGTCTGCTGAACGAAGCGTTCGTAATCTGCAAGCGGATCGTTTGCTTCGTTATATTCCGGCTCCTGCGGCGCCTTGTCAACAGAGGGGTTGTAATCGCCTGCGGCATCGGGCGCCGCGAGGATATCGTTCATATCCATGTGGCGTGCGGGTTTCGGCGGCGGGGGCGGCGGGGGAGATGCGCTGAATTCCCCGGGCTTCCTGATCTTCGGAAGAGGGGGAAGATCAAAATCAAGATCGTCTGTTATATTGTTGTTCGGCATAAGCTGACCGCCTTCCTGAAATATTTGTTATCGTCACGCCATCACTGGTCGGAAACGGTAATGGCATCCGGAAATACATTTGTCTCGCTGTCCTGGAGGAACGTGGTGTTGACGTAGCCCTTGATGACAGCGCCGTCCAGCACGGTTATGGTCGAGGCGGTGATATCACCGACAACAACGGCATCCGTCTTGAACTCTGCTTTTCCGCCGACAGCTACGCTGCCCTTCACGCGGCCGTTGATGTCAAGGTACTCGGTCGATATATCTCCGAGGAGCACGCTGTCCCTGTCCATGCGCACCTGCCCCTTGGAGGCGATGCTGCCCTGTATGGACGAGCCCGACATTACGGCGTTGTTGCAGGTGATGTCTCCGACTACCTTTCCGGTAACGTTGACATCCTTGGTTATGCGGACGTCACACTTGATGCTCCCGTCAATATGTACGTTCGCAAAGCCTGTTATAGTACCGCCGGTTATGACGATATTTCTTGAGATAACTGTCGTCTCCTCCGATTCGTAGAAAACGGGGTCGGCGGGGAACGTGCCGGAAGGTCTTATCGGCGGAGGTGACGGCGGCGGAGGCGGGAACATACCGCCTCCGGAGCCCCTTCCGGAGCCTCCCATCCTTCCGGAAGGAGCGGAGGGCCTCGGCTGTGAATAGCCGCCGGGAGAAGCGCCT
>CAMVPV010000053.1 GCA_947169455.1 uncultured Clostridia bacterium
GTTGAACCGGACGTTTTGAAAATCAGATACTTATCGTCTATCATATGACCCACGCGCTCTGTGTCCGATGTGAAATCATCGATGCGCTCCATATTGATGCTGCGGTCGGTGAGGACACTGTCGAAATTCGCCATCATTTCGGGCTTGCTCGTGGGAGGAAGATCGTTCAGGATGAAGTCTGAGGGAACGCCGGAGAACAGCTTTTTGTAGTAGGGGCTGTTTTCCCGTGCATAGTTCACGAGTTTTTTCAGTCTGTCCTCCTGTATCTGTCCTATTTTTGCGCGGGAGGCGTTGTTGCCGTTGTATGTACGTATCATTTCACCTATCAGACTCATATTATCCTCTCCTTGCATATTATTGTTGTACTATTATAACATTTTGCTCATAAAATTTCAATGTAAATCACATTAAAATCAGATTAGGAAGATGCTCCGGCGAGCTGACGTCCGTATAGTGAAAGATCTGCACCTGCTGCTTTTACGGCGGCTGATGCAGATCTTTCATATATATTGCACCGTATAATATATGCACGTTTGTTCATATATACAAAATTGTGCAGATCCCCTTGACAAATCAATTGAAATATATTAAGATAACAGTGTTACGTAACACCGTTATCTTATAAAGGGGAGATCCGGCATGAGTGATACTGAAAGCAGAGAAAAGCTTATAGAATGTGCAAGGAAGGAATTTGCGGAGAACGGCTTCGCAAAGGCATCACTGAGGAAAATAGCCGCCGACGCAGGACTGACGACCGGCGCTGTGTATTTCTTCTTCGGAGATAAGAACGGGCTGTTCGGTGCTGTGGTGAATGATGTACTGAATGGTTTCGTTTCGATAATACAGGCGCACTTTGCGGAGGAGGACGAAGAAGACCTTGCGGAATATATCCATACCAAGGGTGACCATGATGATTTCGCAGAGCGTATGGTCAGCTACCTCTACGACCATTACGATGTGATGATGATACTGCTTGAAAAGGCGCACGGTTCTCAATATGAAAATATCACCGACAGTATAATAGATATGCTGGAAACGGCATCCTGCGCGGTCGCAGAGAGATTTGCAGCAGTATCTCCCGGAAAAAAGTTCAGCAGGTATATGCTCCATTATATGACACACGTACAGGTCGATGCGTTCGTTCACCTGCTGGAGCACGAGCCGGACAAGGAAAAGGCTCTCGAACTGGTGAAGCCGATAATGGATATGCTCATCTCGATGTGGATGGGATATATCCTTGTATAGACGAAATTATTGCGGAAAGGGCTGATATGATGTATCTCGAAGTTAATGATGTAAAGAAAAGCTATGGAAAGGACACAAGCTATATTCAGGTACTGAAGGGGATAACGACCTCGGTGGAGCGCGGACAGATGTGCGTTATACAGGGCACATCCGGCTCCGGAAAATCAACGCTGCTCAACTGCATAGGCGGGCTCGATACCATGGATTCGGGCTCTGTAAAGGTAGATGGAAAGGAGATCTTCGGGATGAAGCCTGCCGAGCTTTCCGATTACAGGCGGGATAACCTCGGTTTCATCTTTCAGTTCTACAATCTCGTTCCCAATCTCACAGTGCGCGAAAATATACAGGTCTGCGAATACCTGTCCGATTCTCCGCTCGATATGGAGGATCTGCTCGAAACGCTCGGTCTTTCCGAGCACCGCAACAAATTCCCCTCGCAGCTCTCGGGCGGTCAGCAGCAGCGCTGTGCCATCGCACGGGCGCTCATAAAAAATCCCAAGCTGCTGCTCTGCGACGAGCCTACCGGCGCGCTCGATTCAAAGACCTCGCGGGACATACTCGTGCTCCTGGAGCAGATCAACCGCAAGTACGGCACTACGATGCTGATAGTGACGCACAACAATTCCATAAAGAATATGGTCCATAAGGTCATCATAATTAAGGATGGGCTCATCGTGCATGATTACGAAAACGAAACGATGATACCCGCCGCTGAACTGGAGGATCTGTGATGAACAGGGTGCTCAGAAAAAGGCTGCTGCGCGATCTGCGCGATAACTTCGGAAGATATCTTGCGCTGATACTTCTCATCGCAATGGGCATCTTCCTCGTTACGAGCATAGTAGGTTCAGCCGAAACGATAATCACAGGCACGAATGACCGCAAGCGCATCAATATGGTGGAGGACGGACAGTTTTCCGTATTTCTGCCGCTGAGCGATGAGGAGCTCGGTATCATATCAGAGGGCGGAACGGATATCGAGAGGATGTTCAGCCTTGACCTCGAAACAAAACCGGGTCAGAAGGTGCGTATGTTCAGGAACCGCGAGCGTATCGACCTCATACAGCTCGACAGGGGAGTACTTGCCGCAGATGACGGTGAAGCGGTGATCGAAAAGCGCTTCTCTGAGGTGAATGGGATAGATATCGGTGATACCCTGACAGCGGGCGGGTATGAATTCAGGATAACAGGCATAGGCTCCGTTCCCGATTACGACAATATGCTCTCGGAGCTTTCCGACACGGCTGCGCAGAGCGAATCCTTCGGGCTCATCTTCGTGACTGCTCATCAGTATGACGCGATAAAGGAGAGCGGAACGCAGAAAGCGGAGGATCTCACGTATGCGTACCGCCTCGGCAGCGGAGTCACCGATGACGAGATCAAGGACAGGATAAAGAACCTTGATTTCGATGCGACGAAGGTCGAGGACAGATATTTCCGTGAAACCATCGAGGATATCCTCAATGACAGGAAGAAGATCGAGGACAGCGTTGCAGAGCTGTGCGATGCGACTGCGGAACTCGATGACGGCGCAGGCGAGCTTGACAGCGGTGCAGGGGAGCTGTCCGAAGGTGCAGCGGAGCTTGCAGACGGCGCGAAGGAGCTTTCCGGCGGTGCAAAGGAACTGCATGAGGGTTCCGCCGAACTTGACAGCGGGGCGCGGGAACTTGCTGACGGTGCAAGGGAGCTTTCCGACGGAATGAGTGAGCTTGGCGATTACGGAAAGCAGCTTGCGGACGGCGCCGATCAGCTGATAGACGGGTACCTCGCAACGGTGCAGTCGTCGCTCGCGTCATACGGATTGAATATAGAACTGACCAGGGATAATTACGGAAATGCGCTCGACGGTCTTGCGTTCATGTCCGGTCAGCCGGAGATAACCGAGATACGGAAGAGCCTCGACGGTCTGCTGGAATTCAAGGACGGAATAGACGAATACACCAAAAATGTGAGCAGTGCGGCGGACGGCGCCGAAAAACTCTCCGAGGGCGCAAAGGAACTGAAGGACGGAACGTCTTCACTGAGGGACGGTGCATACATACTCGGAAAGGGCGCGGGCAATCTCGCTGACGGTGCGGAAGAACTTTCCGGCGGCGCAGACGAGCTCAAGAACGGCACCTCCGGGCTGAAGGACGGCACGAAGGAATTCCGCGAAAATGCCGATACATTGAAAAGTGATATGGACGAACTGCTTGACAGGGTCTTTGAGATAGATATCGAAAATCTCACTTCGTTCGTGAAGCAGGCGGACAACATCAGGATAAACGCGGCGGCGGGCGATGTTGTGCTGAACAAGACAGCAGGGCTCGTTGCGGGAGTGATACTTCTGATACTTCTGGCGTATGTGATATCGGTATTCGTCGTTCATCAGATCGAGCGCGAATCAAGCGTTATCGGCGCATTGTATGCTCTCGGCGTCAAGAAGAAGGATCTGCGCCGCCATTACATAACGCTCCCCACGATCATTGCGTTCATCGGCGGTGCGCTCGGTTTTCTGATCGCGCTCACGCCCGCAGGTATAAAGGATCAGATGGGCGACAGCTACAATTACTTCTCGCTGCCGCAGTTCGATATAGTATATCCCGCATATCTGCTGATATATGTATTCGTGATGCCGCCGCTGATGAGCGCTGTTGTAAATGCTCTCGTGATCGATCAGAAGCTTTCCCGCACGGCGCTCTCCCTTATGAAGAACGAACAGTCGGGAGCGGCAGTAAAGCAGTTCACGATAAAAACCAAGAACTTCAAGCGTATGTTTGCGCTCAGGCAGATGGCTCGTGAAGCGCGCTCGGCGGTTACGGTCCTGCTCGGTATGTTCTTCTCGCTGATGGTGATACTGCTCGCGTGCAATACATATACGCTGTGTACGAATGTGAGCGTGCAAAATTCCGCGGATACCAGGTACGAATATATGTATCTGTATAAATATCCCACCGAGGATGTTCCCGCGGGGGGTGAAAAAGCGTATGTAAAAGAGCTTTCCACATACGATACCGGCTACACACTGCCTGTCACCGTGATAGGTCTTGACGGCGGAGAGAGCACATTTTTCGATGTACACCCCGAAAAGAGCATGAACAAGGCTGTTGTCAACAGCTCGATAAATGAAAGGCTCGGGTACAAAACGGGCGACAAGGTGACATTTACCGATGAAGCTGCCGAGAGGAGCTATACATTCATCATTACCGGGATATGCGATTATTCTCCGGGATTTACGGTGTTCATGGACAGGGAGAGTATGTGCGGGCTTTTCGGAGAGGAGGACAGCTATTACAATGCGGTCTATTCCGATAAAGCGCTCGATATTGAAGAGGGCAGGCTTTACGGAGTCACCTCGAAAAGCGATATAGAACGCGCATCAAGTGTGTTCATCGAGCAGATGCACTCGCTGATAATGACGCTCGCCAGTGCGGGCACAGTGATATTCTGCGTGGTGATGTATCTTATGATGGGCGTGATGATAGACCGTTCGGCGTTCGGCATCTCGCTGATAAAGATATTCGGTTACCGTTCGGGTGAGATACGCAGCCTGTACCTCAACGGAAATTTTGTGATAGTTGCGGTCGGCGGGCTGATATGTATACCGCTCGCAAAAGCTGTGATAGACCTGATCTATCCTTCCTTCATCGCGAATGTTGCCTGCGGGATGGACATCTCTCTTTCGCCGCTGATGGCGCTGATGATATATGCTGCGATGATCGTGATATATCTGATAATAAATGGTATGCTGATATTCAAGGTAAAAAGGATCACTCCGGCAGAAGTTCTCAAGAACCGCGAATAGGCACGTTCCGCTGATGAATAACAAGAAAAATACCCTCGGATCCAAAATGTGAAATGGGTCCGGGGTATTTTAGCGTTTCATGGATAAGTCAGGAACAGTAAAAGGAAAGTGAACCGGGCTTCGGGATGTCTGCCGCCGTTGACAATGCGGCATAGATCTGCTATAATATGACCGGACAGAATACCCGTGGAGTATGATCCTTACGGATACGGATCATGCGGCACTTCCGATGAGAGTATATATAAGATCACCCGATACGGCAGCGGCGCAGATCACACCCGCTGCCGCAGATATCTTCGGGAATTTCCCGTAAAGATACCTCATGAGCGGGTGGACAGCCTTTACCAGCACTACGCTCAGCACGCCGAACATCAGTGAGCTGTACAGCGCTATCCTGCCCTGAAAATTGAACGGCCACATATAATATGTCCAGAGCTGCCTGTGAAGCACGGCTTCTATTATGTAGGAGCTTATCAGTTCACCCGCAGTGGTGACCGCCATGCTCACGAAAAATACGAGTATGATATTGTTGTGTTTCCGGAAGATGATCAGGAGTATTGCCGCAAAGAAGCTGTATATCGGGAGCACGGGTATGTGCAGAAATCCGCGTTCAACGTACTGATGCCACATTATATACATCAGTGTGATCTCATACAGCCACCCGACAAAGCCGCAGAATGTGAATTCCGCAATATACGAGGATATCAGCGTGAAGCTTATTTTTTTATGCTCTTTTCCGATCTTGTTATCGTTCATGAGTGATCTCCTTGAATAAATTTGTTTCTGCCGGAAAAAGTGTTCCGGATATTCCGGGACAGCACACAGAAAAAAGAAAGCAGTGAGAATATGACCGAAAAACTATTTGATGACGGTATGCTTATGGAATTTGACGCAGAGGTCATTTCATGCATACCGGTAAAAAATGCCTTTGAAGTGGTACTCGACAGAACGGCGTTTTTCCCGGAGGGCGGCGGACAGGCTGGCGATACAGGCATCATCGGCGGCTCCGCAGTTTCCGATACATACGAGAGAAACGGCGATGTTATCCACAGATGCACCTTGCCGCTTTCCGCCGGCAGCAGGGTGCGCTGTTCGATCGACAGAGATATCCGTCTGAGGAGGATGCAGGATCATTCCGGTGAGCACCTGCTTATGGGTATCATACACAGAAAGTACGGCTATGAAAATGTAGGGTTCCATCTCGGGAGCTCGGAGGTAACGCTCGACCTGAACGGTGTCATAACGCCGGATGAGCTCCGCGGATGCGAGCAGGAGGCGAACGAAGCCGTCGCAATGGATATCCCCATAAATATATCATACCCCGACCGCGAAACGCTCGCTTCGCTTGAATACAGGAGCAAGCTTGAAATGACCGGAAATGTGAGGATAGTCACTATAGAGGGGATAGATGTGTGCGCCTGCTGTGCGCCGCATCTTCATTCTACAGGACAGATAGGTATGGTAAAGATCATTTCGTCGGAAAATTACAAGGGCGGCACAAGGGTGCATATCCTGTGCGGGCTGGATGCGCTCGATATCATACGTGAACGCATGGACAGCGTTTCGGCGATCTCTGCCGCGCTTTCCGCAAAACCGGAAGAGACAGCTTCAGCCGTCGGAAGGCTTCTTGCCGAGAACAATTCGCTGAAAAGAGAACTGTTCCGTATGGAAAAGCGGAAAGCCGATGAGATCATCGGTGGTCTGAAAAACGGAACCCGTAAAAGCTTCTGCATATTTACGGACGGGATAAGGAGCGATATAATGCGCGATATCGCGAACAGAACCGTTCACATGACCGAGGGTGCGGCAGGTGTTTTCGGAAAGGAAGAGAACGGCTGGCGGTATATCATCGCTTCGGAAAAAATGCCGCTGAGAAAGAAGGCAAGGGAGATAAATTCCGCACTCGGCGGAAAGGGCGGCGGCTCCGATATCATGATACAGGGCAGCGTTTCCGCAGACAGAGCAGATATTGAAAATGTTTTTGAGGAGATATTCCGTGTTCAGAAAATGAATGATGATGATGAGTGATATATCAGCTGCTTTCCGGTGATCGTTTCTTTTTGTGTATCAGTTTTACGGTGATGACCGAAATGATATATATGATCTGGTACAGCGGCACGAACGGGCAATATTCCGCAGTGAAGAGGATCCCGATAGCTATACCGCTTAAAAATGCTTCCGCACCGTATTCAAGCTCATGATCGCTCATCGCGGGCATCGCCCACCCGGAATCTATTCCGTTGTAAGCACAGTAAACAGCATATCCTGTCCAGAACAGACAATAACCCAGAGACAGGATGAATAATATCAGTGAGATGTATTTTACTGCTTTTTTCATTTGATCGCCTCCGCAGTCAGATATTGCTTCGGCAGCAATATCATCTGACCGGTTTAAACAATGTACGGCTGAATATCACACAATATCGTACTTCCGGCGTTGAAAAATGATCCGATCGCTTTGCCGCCGGAGTGATAAGACAATTATACCACAGCGCGGCGGTCAAGTCAATAAAAACGTCACAGCGTCAGAACGATCCGCATAATATTAAAGAGACATTTTTTATACGGAAACAAACAGGACTTATCTCCGCATCGCGGGGATAAGTCCTGTAATACTTTGATATGGCTGCTTCCGGGTATTGAGATCTGCCGTAAATGACAATGTTCTGATCCGCATCACAGAAAAGAATATCGCTCAAAAACACTATTCCTGATTCCACAAAGTTCATAACGTTTTTAAGGCAAAATAACAGCGGTTGTTTTGTGATTTTTAATGAGTTTTTC
>CAMVPV010000054.1 GCA_947169455.1 uncultured Clostridia bacterium
CTGTTCCTTGACCTCGATAGGCATGGGCAGTTTCCTGAAGAAATCCATATTCATGATATCATCTGTCCTTTCGGTAAGCGGCTTTGTGTGCTGTTTCAAGCAAATACATCATTAATTATAGCATACGGCGCCGTATTTGTATATAAATCGGATTTTATTTTACAAACAGTACATACTGCGTCAATTTTTTCTGCGGAATATCAGTATCATCCCTGCTGTGAGGACGATCACCGCGGCAGCGATAACTGCGGGCGCGGGGAGCTTTCCGTTTTCCTCCGGAGCGGCATCCCCCGCATCGGCGACCGTTACGCCGGCATATACCGCCTCGGATGATCTGCCCGAGGCGCTCTTCCCGCCGCTCACGATGATAACGCCGTCCGATGTTTCCCGGGAAATATCCTCATCGGGGGCGTTGAGAACAGTTTCGATGGCGGAAAGATCTTTTATCTCGGCGGTGTCGAAGCAGAGCCTTCCGCGGATAACATCCACCGTGACCTCATGCTCGGCATAGGGCAGTTCAATGCTGTAAAACGCTTCGCGGGTGAGGGTAGGCGCGGTGAATATCCGCTCGGTGTTCCCGTCAACGGTGATATCGAGCGCCGCCGATACTCCGTTCTCCCCCGCGAGAGCGAACCCGCCGCCCGTGTATTTGAACGAAAATGACGCATCTTCGGGGTTTCTCCCGCATACGGCGTGCTTTATCACGGCATCGCGGGAGCATACTATTCTTAATGTATGCCCGGCATCCGTGGCGGTGAGCTTTATTTTTCCGTCCTCCGCCGAGAGCGGGTCAGTGCGGGTATTGTCGAGGTATAGCACGGCATCCGAAAGCCCGGAGCCGCTTATCACGAGGCTGTCGCCGCTGAAACTCAGCAGTGCGGCGGCATTGTCGGACTGCGCCTTTGCTGTTCTGCCCGTCTTCCAGTTCTTGTCGAAGCAGAATGCTTCACTGTCAGCGGGTATAAACACCGTTCCGGTGTCGAGCGTCACCGAGGTGCGGTTGTGGAATGTATATGACGACACTGCCGAACAGGTGAAGCTGCCCGAATATACGAACCCGCCGCAGAGCGCATCGCTGCGTGTGATGTACGGAGAGCTGCCGAGCGCTTCGGCATGAAGATCATCGAAGGAATTGCGGGCGTATGCGCTCCAGAGAGATATCCTGCCGGAATCGGCAAAGCTGCCGCTTTCCGATATCTCCGAAACGGTCTCGCCGTCTATACCGGCAGTGATGCGATCTCCGAGCGCGCCTATCGTGAGGATGTGCGGCTCTTCAGCATCAAATCCCGGGATGCTGCCGCTGCCGAGCACTTCATAAGCCTTGGAGACTTCCCATCTGCCGTCGCCGTAAATAAGCAGACGGTACCCCGAAACAGCGGTGTCCTCATCGGTGACGGCGGAGCAGTAGCGTATGCCGATGCCTGCGAAGTTCTCGCTGTCCGCATCGCAGAGCTGTATCTCTGCCGAGGCGCAGTAATCCGACCAGCGGTCGTCGCCGAGCGAGGCTGACGGCAGGGGAGTGGTCTTGTACAGCCAATCGACCGGCTTTGTGTCCTCGGTGACGGTCTGCACGAGCCGCCCCTCCGTCACCGTGAATGTGCCGCCCTGTGTGCAGATATATCCGCGGTCGCTGTCAAATCCGTCATGGTACGGCAGCGGCAGCACGGGGTTTTCGGCGGGTGCGGGCACGGAGGGCATATCCCCGTCAAGCGTGGTCAGCGTGACGATAGTTCCCGCCCGCACGGTGAAGTCGAAGCAGTACTTCATTCCGTCCCTGTGCGGAGTGATATCGCCGAGCCTGCGCGTCCCTTCGGAGCTGCTCTCCCATACGTGCAGCGGCAGTGAGGGGTCGGCGGTGTTCAGCACGGTGAAGCTGCACGCGCTGTCCTCGGTGCTGCGGTCGGTCATTATCACGGTATAGTTCCTTTTGTCGCTGTCGATGAGCGTCAGGCAGTTCTGGGTGCCGCTCTCGGTGCTGCCGATGCAGGCGCTCCTGACGGGAGCAAAGCCCTTTTCGGTGAACCGTGTGAAATGCGCGGCGGTGATGATGCCGTCGCCGCAGGTGAACGAGCCGTTCCACGGTGTGTTCGCGGTTATGAGCGCCGCGGGGAAGTATTTCGTGCCGGAGTAGTATGCGGCAGCGGCGGGTCGGAACGAATAGGCGGTCATTCCGCCGCGGCATACCGAATTGATGATATCGCCGGCGGTATCGAGCGGACCGTTCTTTCCCGACCAGCCCTCCTCGCCGGAGAGCGGGGGAACGTTCACGGGGACGCTGCCCTCGCTGCACCGGAGCTTTATGCCGTATTCTGCGGCGAGAGTGCGCGCATCATTGTCGGTGACGTCACTTTCCGCGATGTCGATCACGTCGGCAGCCCCGAGCAGGCGCGCATCTGCGAGCATCATCCCGGCGGCGGAGGGCTCTCCCGCGCCGAGCGGCAGTGATATCCCGATGCTCCCGTAATCGTACCGACCGGATGTCTCGGCGCGCAGCCGCGTTGCGAGATATACCGCCCATTCGGTGTCGGGGTGATCCGTCTCGCTCACATCGGCGGAGATGCAGTCTATCTTCAGACCGTATGTATCGTAGGCGGCATCGATGTGCGCCTTGTACCAGCGGTACCTCGCGGCGTAGCCGGAGCCGCAGCTGTCCGCGAACGCTTCGGTCACCCAGCGCGGCTCGCCGAAGCGTATCAGCTCGACCGAAACGCCGGGGTCTGTTTCTCTGGCATCGGCGGCGAACTGCCATCCGAAGCTTCTTGTCAGGTCGGGTATCTCATCGGGCGAGTCCATGAGCGAGGGTTCCGTTCCTGCGGATGAATTCGCTCCGCAGCCCATTTCGACCGTCACGCGGTCAAGTCCGGCGCCGTTTTCCCTGCCGAAGAGCAGCTTTATCATTTCATTGTAGGCGGCGGGGCAGTCGCGCTTATACGCCGCGAGCAGCGCCGACGACCCGCCCGAGGTCACCGCCCCGAGCCCCTCCCAGAGAGAATTGTCCTCAAAGGAGGCGGAATTTCCGTCGATGTTTATGCGGCGGACGTTTTCATCTGCGCGGCAGGGTACGGACATCCTGAACGCAAATACTGCCGCGAGCAGTGCCGCGGTCAGCTTTCTGATAGTATTCATCGGAAAATATGCAAAACCTTTCTGTCAG
Organism: uncultured Clostridia bacterium; assembly: GCA_947169455.1. The sequence continues at coordinate 3,155 of CAMVPV010000054.1, forward strand.
ATAATGGCATAGGATATTATACAACATCGTCGGGAAAAATGCAATATTTTTTTGGATTTTTATTGAAAATCATGTTGCAATTTTTTCCGTTGTGGTATATAATATATTACGGGGCATTCTCACGAGTGTGCACCCGGAAAATATAAAGGGACGCACAGCAGACATTGCCGAAGATATTACAGAGAGTAATGCTGCCGGATGTCAGTCCCATGAACAAAAGGAAGAACGGTATGGAAAGAAAGAACAGATTTGCGGCGCTCATCGCCGCTGCCGCACTGCTGCTCGCAGGCTGCGGCGACCAGCCATCTCCCCCCGCGGAGACGATCACCCTGCCGCCCCAGACGGAACAGACCACACAGACGCAGACGCAGACGGAGACGGAGACTTCCGACGCGCCGGAAACGGAGACCGCCGCAGAAGTGACGGCTGTCTCTCCCGCTGACATCACAGCCGAGGTGATCGGAAAGGTAGAGATGTCATCGCTTGCCGAGGTCGGGGAGGACAGGCTCGGAAATTACCTTGAAGCCGATATGGACAAGGTGGAGAGCTTTTCGATGTTTATATGCGGCTCGGGCGGGTTTGCCGATGAGGTCGCGGTATTCGTGATGAAGGACGAGGACAGCACAGGTGCGCTTGTCGATTCGATGAAGGCGAGGATAGACAGCCGCGCCGTGGATTTCAAGGATTACAATCCGGACGAGTATGACAAGCTGAAGCACGCACTCGTCAAGACCAAGGGCAGATATGTTTTCATGGCAGTGACCGGCGACAACGACACTGCGGAGAGTATCTTCGACAAGTACACTGACTGAATGCAGGTCTTCCGCGGCAGTGAGCCCGTGAGAATATTTCTTGTCACTTTTTTCCGAAAACTCTTTACAACTGCGGAAAAATATTGTAGAATTATAAGAGCGGCGCAATGCCGCGGGAACATAATGAAAGGGTGTTAGTGTAATTTATGGCTGCAAAACCGAAATACAAGCGCGTTCTCCTGAAACTCAGCGGAGAGGCGCTCGCCGGAGAAAAGAAGATAGGACTTGACTATGATATCATCAACAGCATCTGCCGCAGCATAAAGAAATGCGCTGATGCAGGCGTTGAGATGGGTATCGTCGTAGGCGGCGGCAACTTCTGGAGAGGACGCTCCAGCGGCGCTATGGACCGCACAAGAGCTGACCATATCGGTATGCTCGCAACTACGATGAACTGCCTCGCTCTCGCGGATATCCTCGAATCGATAGGACTTGACGTCCGCGTTCAGACCGCTATCTCCATGCGCGAGGTCGCAGAGCCCTATATCCGCAACAAAGCCGTAAGGCACCTCCAGAAGGGCAGAGTAGTCATCTTCGGCTGCGGAACGGGAAACCCCTACTTCTCGACCGATACCGCCTCAACTCTCCGTGCGGCGGAGATAGATGCCGATATCGTGCTGAAGGCTACCATGGTCGATGGCGTATATGACAAAGACCCCAACAAGTACCCCGATGCCGTGAAGTATGAAGAGCTCAGCTTCAACGATATCCTCGTGAACGATATCGCAGTTATGGACAGCACCGCTGCCTCTATGTGCAAGGACAACCATATCCCGATAATGGTGTTCAGCCTCAGCGACCCCGATAATATCTACCGCGCCTGCATGGGCGAAAAAACAGGAACTCTCGTTGCCGATAAGGACTGACGAATAAATATCAATGGGGGCGGGCGGCCGCCCCTTACAGAAAGGACTTGAAACGCTATGAATGACCGTGTCAAAGAAGCCCAGGAAAAAATGGAAAAGTGCATGAGAAGCCTTGAACATGAATACTCTACTATAAGAGCCGGCAGAGCGAACCCCGCCGTTCTCGACAAGGTTTTCGCCGATTATTACGGAAGCCCCACACCCATCAACCAGATGGCTGCCATCTCCGTTGCGGAGGCGAGGATACTCGTAATACAGCCGTGGGACAAATCCTCCCTCAAGACCATCGAAAAGGCGATACAGAATTCCGACGTGGGCATAAATCCTACAAATGACGGCAGCGTTATCCGCCTTACCTTCCCCCAGCTCACCGAGGAACGCAGAAAGGAACTCGTAAAGCAGGTCAAGAAGATATCCGAGGAAGCCAAGGTAACTGTCAGGAATATCCGCAGGGACGCCCTCGACAAGATAAAGACCATGAAGAAGAACAACGAGATCACCGAGGACGACGTGAAGGATCTCGAAAAGGAAATGCAGAAGCTCACCGACAAGTTCGTTGAAAAGACAGACGCTCTCGCAGGTGAGAAGGAAAAGGAAATAATGTCCATATAACAGGGGTTGATCCGATTTGATACGACCCGACAGCGGCGTTCTGCCGCGCCATGTGGGCATAATTATGGACGGCAACGGAAGATGGGCGCAGAAGCGCGGTCTTCCGAGGACGCTCGGGCATACCGAGGGAGCGGCGGTGTTCCGCAGAGTGACCGATCTCTGCGCGGATGCCGGCATAGAGTATCTCACGGTGTATGCTTTCTCGACCGAGAACTGGAAGCGGCCGCCCGAAGAAACAGGCGCACTGATGGCGCTCTTTGAGCGCTATCTCGGCGATGTAAAAAAATACGCGGAAAAGAATATCCGCATAGTTTTTCTCGGGGACAAGACACCCTTCGGTAAGCGGCTTGTCCCGAAAATGACGGAACTCGAAGAAAAAACAGCGGAAAATGACGGCATGACCCTCATGATAGCCATGAACTACGGCGGGAGGGACGATATCGTCTATGCTGCAAAAAAAGCCGCAGGTCTTGCGGCGGAGGGCTTTCTGAAGCCCGATGACATCACCGAGGAGCTGTTTTCCGATATGCTCTATACCGGAAATGCTCCCGCTGTCGATCTGATGATACGCACGGGCGGAGAGTACCGCTTGTCGAATTTTCTGATATGGCAGTGTGCATACGCGGAATTCTGGTTCACCGATGTGCTGTGGCCGGATTTCGGCGAATCCGAGCTGGAACAGGCTCTGGAAGTGTATTCTTCGAGAAAGCGCAGATTTGGAGGAGTATGACTTGGCAAAGCGTGTGATTAGTGCATTCGTGGGGATAGCTATTGCACTGGGAGTGCTGTTCCTTGCGGAAACGCCTGTACTTCCCCTTATAGTTGCGGCGCTTATTGATATCGCACTGTACGAGCTGCTGAACGTCTGCGGCTGCCTGAAATTCAGGATGCACAGTGCGGGATGCTTCATATACGGCACCCTGACCCCGTTCCTCTGCTATTACACGACCGATCTCAAATGGCGGCTGATGCTGTCCTCGGTAGTGATACTGGGAATGCTGGCGGGGTACGTCGGCGACCACAAGAAGCTTCCGTTTGACCGTCTCGCCTGCATGATAACCTGTTCGCTGCTGGTAACGCTTTCGATGAGCGGTCTGGTATCGCTCTACAAGATGAGCGACCTGCACGGGATATGCTACATCGTGATAGCACTCGCTTCGGCGTGGCTTGGCGATGCGGGTGCTTTCTTCGTGGGAACGGCTTTCGGAAAGCATAAGCTGTGCCCCGATATCTCACCGAAGAAAACGGTCGAGGGTGCGGTCGGCGGCGTAGTGACGACGATGCTGGTGCTGTGCATATACTGCCTGTGCTATCAGAAATTCATGGAAACACAGGGGCACGTATTTTCGGTGAATTATATCGCGATAGCTGTCTATGGCATGGCAGCCTCGGTGCTCGGCATGATAGGCGACCTTACCGCGTCGCTCCTCAAACGTGAGCACGAGATAAAGGATTACGGAAACATAATGCCCGGTCACGGCGGTGTTATGGACAGATTTGACAGCGTACTCTTCATAGTGCCGTTCATGCTGATGTTTGTCACATTTATTAACTTTTTTAACTGATTAAAGATTGTTTGTGAAAATTTTAAGGGGGACGTCATTTATCGTTGGGCGTCCCCCTCGCACTCTGTATTTAAGGGAGAATTTTTAAACAGAACAAACGCGGTCGCTGCAGAAAAGCGATCGTTCAGTAACGATGCGAAATCGTCATATAATGATCATGGTGATGTGTAATGAAAAAGATCTCGATACTCGGTTCGACAGGCTCGATAGGCACGCAGACGCTTGAGATATGCCGTCTGCACGGGATAGAAGTGCTTTCGGCGGCGGCAAACAGCAATGTAAAGCTGCTTGCTGAACAGGCGCGGGAATTCCGCATGAAGCGGGTCTGCGTAAGCCGCACCGACAAATATAATGAACTGAAGCTTCTCCTTGCGGATACCGGTACCGCGGTACTCTGCGGCGAGGAGGGTATGTGTGAGCTTGCCGCCGAGGAAAATGCAGAGCTCATCGTGAATTCCGTAGTGGGGATGGCAGGTCTGCTGCCCACGCTGACCGCCATAGAGCACGGAAAGGACATCGCGCTCGCCAACAAGGAAACTCTTGTCGCGGGCGGACAGCTCGTTATGCCCGCCGCACGCGAAAAGGGCGTGAAGATATACCCCGTTGACAGCGAACACTCCGCGATATTCCAGTGCCTTCAGGGCAACAAGCGCTCACAGCTGAGAAGCATAATACTTACCGCTTCGGGCGGACCCTTTTTCGGAAAGACGAAAGCAGAGCTTGCGGACGTCACTGCGGCACAGGCGCTCGCGCACCCCAACTGGAGCATGGGAAACAAGATC
>CAMVPV010000055.1 GCA_947169455.1 uncultured Clostridia bacterium
GCAGCAGGGCTATCCGCAGCAGCAGGGTTTCCAGCAGCAGGGCTATCCGCAGCAGGGCTATCCGCAGCAGCAGGGTTTCCAGCAGCAGGGCTATCCTCAGCAGCAAGGTTTCCAGCAGCAGGGTTATCCTCAGCAGCAAGGTTTCCAGCAGCAGGGCTATCCTCAGCAGCAGGGATTTGCACCTCAGCAGGGCTATCCTCAGCAGCAGGGGTTCGCTCAGCAGTCCAATGACCCGATGGTCGCTAAGCCCATGAATGTTGGCGCGCCCGGTCAGCCCGGTTCATTCTACCACGGCGGCTCGCGCTCTGTATATATGACTCCCGGCGGCGGTTCGGGATATATACCTCACAGCGGCTCTGTTTCGGTGACAGCAGCAGTCTCCGGCGGAAGCGCTTTCAAGAACAGGCTCAAGAATATGCTCGGCGAGGACAGCGACGACGATCTCCTCACGGCTGATATCGGCGCAGGTTCCGCACCCGCAGCTCCTGCAGCACCGAGCAAGGAAGATCTCAAGAAGCTTGCTATGGAAAAGAAGAAGCAGGCTAAGCTCAATGCGAAGAAATGATTTTCCTGCACCTGTGATATACAAATATTTTATAAAAATTGCTTGAAATGCACATTATCATGTGCTATAATATAATCAGAGATGATATGTGTATCAATTATATATCATATATCAATTCTTGAAGAAAGGAGAGATATTTATGACATATTCGCTGAATAACATTAACGAAGCTGTCGATAGTAAATTCCTTGTTACCAAGAATATACATAATCAGGCACAGCAGGGAACGCTCGTCCACATAATGGGCGGAGACGATTCCGGCGGGAATATCACGGTGAATTACCGCGTTACCGGCTCGGGACAGGATTTTACCATACATTTCAATACCCTTAAGGAGTTCTGCAAGTGGGCAAGACCTGATACTTTCATTGCCCGTCACTATGAGAATTTCAGCACCAAGGAGATCATGAACTACATCAAGATAAGCGACCGCACGTTCCTGACGTTCTGTCTCCCGATAATCATAGCTGCACTTGCGATAATCTGGTTCGTTATGGCAGTTCCGCTCAAGATGGCAAAGGGCGCAGTTATCGCCGGTATCATTCTTTCGGTGATCGCTGTTGTGGCAGTTATAATCTTCTACAAGAGCCAGAAGAGCCGTGTGAAGCTGAAGCTCTATCAGAAGGTAAGCTCCGGCTGGGCAGGCGGCGGCATCACCTTCAAGTAAGGCGCCGCAGACCCTGACATCTGAATAGTAATGTACAGCAAAAAACAGACCGTATCACAATTCAGTGGTACGGTCTGTTTCGTTTTGTATCATGATCTCACGCTGACTGCGAGGTGTAGAGATCGTAGTATGCGCCGCGGCGCTCCATGAGCTCATCATGGCTGCCGCTCTCAACGATGCCCTTGTCGTCGATGTACATTATCCTGTCACAGCTACGTATCGTAGAAAGACGATGGGCGATTATGAACGATGTCCGTCCTTTCAGAAGCTCGCTGATGCCCTGCTGGAGCAGTGCTTCTGTCTTTGCGTCGATCGATGAGGTAGCCTCATCGAGCACGAGTATCTTCGGGTCGGAGAGCAGCGTTCTCGCAAAGCTGATGAGCTGCTTTTCACCGCCCGAAAGCTTCGAGCCGCGCTCATTTACTTCTGTGTCGTAGCCGTCCTTCATCATGAGTATCAGCTTGTCGGCACAGACCGTTTCGGCTGCCTTACGTATCTCACTGTCGGTGGCATCGAGCTTTCCGTAGCGGATGTTGTCCGCTATCGTGCCGCTGAATATGAAGCTGTCCTGGAGCATTATGCCAAGCTGTGAACGCAGGCTTTTCAGTGTTACCTCGGATATATCCTTGCCGTCCATTGTTATGCTGCCGCCGCGCAGATCGTAGAAGCGCGATATCAGCGAAACTATCGTAGATTTGCCCGCACCGGTCGGACCTACCAGCGCGATGCTCTCGCCAGGCTTCACATCGAAGGAAACATTCTCTATAACGTCGATGTCGTCCTCGTAGCCGAATGTGACATTGTTGAAGGATACCTGTCCGCTTATCTCGCCGATATCCTCCGCACCGGGCTTGTCCTTGATGTCGGCAGGCTCATCGAGCGTTTCAAAGATACGTTCGAGGTAAGCTATGTTGTTTATGAAATTGTTCATGATATTGGAAATGCTCATTATAGGCTGCCAGAAGCGCGATGCGTAGCCGGTCATTGCGGCGAGAGTTCCGAGCGATACCTGCTCCGGACCGAGCACCAGCAGTCCGAATATGAACAGCGAAGCACGTATCATCGTGGAGATATTGTCCGTTGCCGGCCATACAAGGTTTGAATATTTTACCGCTGTCATCCAGCTTTTGCGGTACTTGTCATTGAGTCGGTCGTATATCCCCGCGTTCTCCTCCTCGCGGGTGAATACCTGAGTTATCCTCGCACCTACGATGTTTTCCTGGAGATATGCGTTCATGTTCGAGCTCTTGTTGGAAACGTCCTGCCATGCCCTGCGCTGATGCTTCTTTATAGCGAACATCACCAGAATGAACAGCGGCAGACCGGACATAGCGATGAGCGAGAGCCGCACATCCACCATCAGCATGAATATGAGTATCAGCAGCATATTCAGTATTTCCATTATGAAATTGATGATGCCGTTCGAGAGCATATCAGAAACGCTGTTCACGTAGTTTATCACGCGGATAAGTATCTTTCCGTGCGGGCGGTCGTCGTAGTATGAGAAAGGCAGCTCCTGAAGGTGCGCGAAGAGGTCTTCACGGATATCGAAGATTATGTTCTGACCGACCACGGTCATTATGCGTGAGCGCACCGTTCCGAGCGCCGTTGCCAGCGCCGAGAGCAAGAGCAGAAGTCCCGCGAGAGCCGCAAGCTCGCCGAGATCCTTGTTCGGTATGGATACATCGAGCGCACGGCGTGTTATCATGGGCCCCGCAAGTGAAGCAACTGCCGCCGCTATGCTCAGCAGAAGTGCTGTCACCATTTTGGTGCGGTACTTTTTAACATATACAAAGGAACGTTTCAGATGACTGAAATCAAATGGTGTTTCAAGCTGTTCGTCAATATCGTATTTGTTCCTTGCCATTATGCAGACACCTCACTTTCCGATGCACAGTTGATGCCGCTCTGGAGCTCATAGATCTGACGGTAGTAGCCTCCGCGCGATATGAGCTCGTCGTGTGTGCCGCTGTCGGTGATCTTCCCGTCCTCGAGAATTATTATCTTGTCGGCGTTCTTTGAGGACGATATGCGCTGTGCTATAACTATCTTGGTGCAGGGAAAGCCGAGGCGGTTTTCAAGCGCATCCTGAATGAAGCTCTCCGTTTCCATATCCACTGCGGAGGTAGTGTCGTCGAGTATCAGCACGGCGGGTCGGATAGCAAGAGCCCTCGCAAGGGATATCCTCTGTTTCTGTCCTCCCGAAAGACCCACGCCCCTCTCGCCGACTATCGTTTCGTACTTGTCCGGCAGCTTTTCGATGAAATCGGATGCCGCGGAAAGCTCGGCACAGCGGCGGACATAAGCCTCTTCGAGTTCGCTGTCCCCGAATGCGATGTTTGAATCTATCGTATCGGAGTAGAGCAGGACGTCCTGTGTGGCAACTCCGATATTCTTGCGCAGGCTTTTCAGCTTGTGGAGCCTTACGTTGACCCCATCTACCAGCACTTCTCCGCTGTCGCAGTCAAAAAAGCGGGGTATCAGATTGATGAGCGAGGTCTTTCCGCTGCCTGTAGCACCCATTATCACAACTGTTTCGCCCGGTGAGATGTGGAAGCTGATATCGTCGAGTATCTTCTTTTCGCCTATCGAAAGGGTAACGTTCCTGAATTCGACCTCGCCCTTCAGATGCTCGCTGTCCTCCTCGGCATCGGTGCGGTCAACTATCTTCGGCGACTGATAGTATATCTCTATGACCTTTCCCGCAGAAGCCATGAAGCGGTGGAAGTCGTTCACGTAGGAGCCGAGGTTCCTCATAGGGTTGCTGACCGCCCACAGAAGACCCGATATTGCGACGTACTGCCCCATTGTGAGGTGCTGCTGTATCATGAACCAGCCGCCGAACATCAGCAGTACCACGCTTAGCCCGCCCGCGAGCATATCGATTATCGGCATATACTTCAGCCATACCATTGCCGCGCTGATATTCGCGCTTCGGTAAGCCTCATCGTGCCGGCGGAATTTTTCTTTCTCGTGATCCTCGCGCACGAAAGCCTTTACTACGCGGTTTCCGGAGATATTCTCCTGCGCGGCGGTGTTCATTGCGGATGCTGTCTCACGCACCTTGCGGTAGGCGGGACCTGCGTGCTTCGAGAACACCCTCGTCACGCAGAATATCGCGGGAGTTAGCGCCAGTATGCAAAGCGCAGTGTGCCAGTCGATGATGAAGAAATACACCATCGATGCAATGAACAGCGCCAGTGATGCGACGCAGTCCTTGATCACCCACGATACCATGTGCCGAACCATATCGAGGTCACCGGTGAGGCGGGTCATCAGGTCGCCCGTGCGGTAGCGGTCATAGAATTCCATATCCTGGTTTTCTATCTTCCGGAAAAGGTGCGTGCGGATACGGTAGATCATACCCTGTGAGGCTGTCTCGTAATACATATTGCAGGCATACTGACAGACCGTCCGCAGGAAGGTGAGCCCTATCATACCGGCGAGCAGCTTATAGAACAGATCGCGGTGCAGCGCGAGGTTCCGGACGGCGTCGGGGTTCGATATGAACGTATCTATTATGCGCGACTGGAAATACGGCGCGGCGACGTGCAGTCCGCTGCAAACTATCGAAAGCATCAGTGCAGCTATGTACTGAACGCGGCTGCCCTTCATGTTCACCCACAGCCATTTCAGCTGGAACATACTGTCATTCCTCCCTTATCTTATAGTGTGTTGCATTATTATAGCACAATGATTTCGGTAAAATCAATGTATTATACTATTCTTTTTTTAACATATCCTCGCATTAAGCTGCGGCGGCAGATATCGGGGGCGTACAGTTATTATTTCTTTGCGAACGGCGTTAGCCGCAATCGAAGATTTCCGTCTAACAAAAGCACAAAGGAACTCCCTGTGTCAGCTCCCGGAATGCCGCATAACATGAAATATCCCGTATTTGCGGAAAAAGGGAGGATAATTATGCAGAAACTGATAGTAAACGGGGGAAAAAAACTCGCGGGGGAGCTGAATATACAGGGTGCGAAGAATTCCGTGCTGCCGCTTATGGCAGCGGCGGTGCTGTGCGGCGGAAAGGTATTTCTCGGGGGCTGCCCGCGCATAACCGACTGCTACGCTTCGATGCGCATACTCAACCGCCTCGGGTGCAGGGCATCGGGTAACGGCACTCTCACAGAAATAGACACCGCCGATATACATAGCACTTCAATCCCCGATGAGCTCATGCGCGAGATGCGTTCGTCGGTGATATTCATGGGCGCTCTGCTCGGGCGCACGGGGAGCTGTACCGTCAGTCTGCCCGGCGGCTGCGACCTCGGCCCGCGCCCGATAGATATACACCTCGGCGCGCTGCGGAAAATGGGCGCGGAGATATCCGAGGAGCACGGCAGGATCACCTGCACCGCGCCGGAAGGTCTTTCCGGCACGAAGATAACTCTGCCGTTCCCCTCCGTCGGTGCGACCGAAAATATCATACTCGCGGCGGTGCTCGCAAAGGGCGATACCGTAATAAAGAACGCAGCGCGCGAGCCGGAGATATGCGACCTCGCTGATTTCATCAATATGAACGGCGGCTCGGTATCGGGGGCGGGCGGCGGAACGATATTCATTTCTGGCAGGAAAAAGCTCGTGCCTACCGGTGATATTTTTACCGTGATGCCCGACCGCATAGCCTGTGCGACCTATCTTTCCTATGCGGCGGCGCTGCCCGGGAGCGAGATACTTATTAAACGCTGCGTTCCCGCACACCTCGACGCGGTGACGGCAGTGTTCGAGCAGATGGGGTGTGCGGTGCGCACGTTCGGGGACAGTATATATCTGCGCCCGCCTGCGCGGCTGAAAAGCGCGGGCACCGTGCGCACGATGGTATATCCGGGGTTCCCGACCGATGCACAGGCTATGGTGATGACCGATACCTGTCTTGCAGAGGGGATAACGCTGTTCACCGAGAACATCTTCGAGAACCGCTACCGTCACGTCGGAGAGCTGCAGCGCATGGGCGCGGATATCCGCACGGAGGGCAAGGTGGCGGCGGTAATGGGCGTCGGAAGGCTGTACGGCGCAAAGATAACCGCCCCCGACCTGCGCGGCGGAGCGGCGCTTGTGGGTGCGGCTCTCGCGGCAGAGGGGGAAAGCGAGATAGACAATGTGCTCTACATCGACCGCGGCTATGAGCTTCTGGAGGAAAACCTCTCCTCGCTCGGCGCAGACGTCCGCAGAACGGTCGGGAGCCCCGACGGACGTGGATGAGCACATTTTTCAATTGTCATTTATCTGCCGCGAAAGCGGGGATTGTCCGCTATTTCTATATAATATGGGCACGGTGCGGATTTAATTGTGCATATAACGCAAAATGTGCGCAAACTATTGATTTTTGCGCGGTAATGCAGTATAATCTATGATGTGCCGGTACATACCATTGCCGGTACATCATAACACAGTGTCTATACTGACATACAGATCTGATAAAACTGGAGGAAATAAAAATGAATATCAAAAAGACCGTATCGTGCTGTGCGGCAGTAATGCTGGCGGCAGTTTTCGCAACAGGCTGCGGCAGCAGCTCCTCGCCCGCGCAGGGCGGAGACGGAGCATCTTCCGCCTCGGATTCCAAGCTTCCGCCCAACACCGTGAATTCCATTGATGACCTCACAGACAAGAAGATAGGCGTTCAGCTCGGAACGACCGGAGATATATTCGCATCGGACGTTGAGGGCGCGACCGTAGAGCGCTACAACAAGGCTGCCGATGCCATAATGGCGCTCAAACAGGGCAAGATAGATGCCGTACTCATCGATGAGCAGCCTGCTAAGGTGTTCGTTTCGGAGAACGACGACCTGCGCATACTCGAAGAGAACTTCGCGACAGAGGAATATGCTGTCTGCATAAAGAAGGGCAACGATGAGCTCACCGAGAAGATAAACGGCGCGCTCACCGAGCTTGAAGCAGACGGAACTCTCGAAAACATAAGAAAGAACTGGATAGGCGAGGAAGCAGGGACTCATCCATATACTTCACCCGCCGGCACCGAATACAATAACGGTACGCTCATCATGGCTACAAATGCCGAATTTCCGCCATACGAGAGCATGAGCGGCGATCAGGTGGTAGGCTTCGATGCAGATATGATGAAAGCAGTCTGCGACAAGCTCGGTATGGAGCTCAAAATTGAAAATATGGCGTTCGATTCCATAATCGCAGCCGTTGATTCCGGCAAGGCAGACGTAGGTGCGGCAGGAATGACAGTGACCGCAGAACGCCTTGAAAATGTGAATTTCTCGAAGCCCTATACCACATCCACACAGGTGATAATTACAAGAAAACAGTAATTGAAGGCGGTAGATCATGTCCGGTATTGCAGAACAGTTCACCAAGACTTTTATAACCGATGATCGCTGGAAATACCTTGCGAACGGTCTTAAAAATACTCTTATCATAACATTTTTGGCGGTATTGCTCGGTGTGCTGCTGGGTTTTTTCACTGCTATGATACGCGCGACCCATGAC
>CAMVPV010000056.1 GCA_947169455.1 uncultured Clostridia bacterium
ATATGGGACGCCCTGCGATAGAGGGCGTCCCCCTGCCCCAAAATCCTTAAGTTGTGGGTAGTGGTTTGGTAATATATAGACTTTGGACGGTTTTGTCCGTTCGCATTTATTCCACAGTCATAAAATATTACCCACACTTATGCCAGAAGCCTCTCTATTTTTTGCGAAAAAAATTGTCACGTATGAATTTCGGTAAATACTCCGGCGGCTCCGCATAGCGGACGGTCTTTTCCTGCCCGCCAAGCTTCTTTATCATCCTGATATGCTCGACGTGCTCTTCGAAATATGTATCCCCTACCGCCGTATAACCCACAGATTCATAGAACTGCTTCACTCTGAGCTGCGCCGAAAGCTCCGCATTTTCTGCGCCAAGCTCACGCAGATGATCCTCAGCTATGCGCATCACCTCGCTGCCGAGGTGATTTCCGCGGAATTCCTTCATCACCGCTATCCGCCCGACTATATATCTTCCGTCGTCGGAACGGTATGTCCGCCCGGTCGCGGCAGGCTTGCCGCCGATATAGATGACCGTGTGCCACGCGGTATCGTCGCGTCCTTCGAATTCCTCACGGAAACCCTGTTCCTTCACGAACACTTCCTCGCGGATGTACCTCGCATCGGGGATGTTATCCAGTCCGTATGCCGATCTTATCTCCATATATACCTCCTGCGGCAGATCCTGCCGCCCTGAAACAGCCTCCGTCCGCTCAGCGTGACCAGTATTTACGGTCAAGGCTGCGGAACTGCACCGCCTGTGCGATATGCTTCTTCTCTATGACCTCTGTCTCCTCCATATCCGCAATGGTGCGCGCGACCTTCAGTATGCGGTCATAGGCGCGCGCCGAAAGCCCCATCCCCGCGAACACCTTTTCCAGCATGGCAGAGGCATCCTTTGTCAGCGGGCAGAACTCGTTCAGCTTATCGGCGGTGATGCGTGCGTTGCAGCTTATCCCGGTCCCGGCAAAACGCTTCTGCTGCAATTTTCTTGCACGGCAGACCCTCTCACGTATCACCGCCGAGGATTCCTCCTTCACCTCGGAGCGCAGCGCGGAATATTCCGGAGGCGCAACTTCAACGTGAAGGTCGAACCTGTCCAGCAGCGGACCGGATATCTTCGACAGATAATTATGTACTGCCCTTTCGCCGCAGATGCATTTCTTGGTCGGGTGCCCGAAATATCCGCACGGACATGGATTCATCGCCGCGACCAGCATGAACGAGCAGGGATATTCCGCAGTGCCGGAAGCGCGTGAAACTGTCACCTTCTGATCCTCGAGCGGCTGACGAAGTATCTCAAGCGTGCGGCGGTCAAATTCCGGGAGCTCATCGAGGAACAGAACTCCGTTGTGCGCAAGGGAGATCTCTCCGGGGCGGGGTATAGTTCCGCCGCCCGCAAGCCCCGCCGATGAGATAGTGTGGTGCGGCGAACGGAACGGGCGCTGTGTCACGAGCGGGTTTTCCTTTGAAATGAGCCCGCTTATCGAATGTATATTCGTCGTTTCGATAGACTCCTCAAATGTCATTTCGGGGAGTATGGTCGGTATGCGCTTGGCGAGCATGGATTTTCCCGAGCCTGGAGCGCCTACCATCAGTACATTATGACCGCCCGATGCTGCATATTCAAGCGCAAGCTTCGCGGTCTGCTGACCCTTCACATCGGAAAAATCACCGGCATACCTGCGCTTTTCCTCGGGTATCACATACTGCTGCCTCGGGATTATCACGCTCTCGCCGCTGAAATGATCTATCAGCGCGGAGATGCTTTCGGTGCCATAGACGGTTATCCCCTCCACGACGCTCGCCTCGCAGGCGTTTTCCTCGGGCACGAAGATATTCTCATATCCCTGCTTCTTCGCTGTTATAGTCATGGGCAGCACGCCTGTCACGGGGCGGATATCTCCGTTGAGCGCCACCTCACCTATGAATACTGTCCTGGAAAGGTCAGCATTTATCGTGCCCGTTATAGAGAGCAGCGAGGATAGTATCGCGAGGTCGTGCATACTGCCGGTTTTTTTCGTATCGGCAGGAGCGAGGTTGACTACGACCCTTGCAAGCGGAAAATCCACGCCGCTGCATCTCATTGCGGCGCGTATGCGCTCGCGGCTCTCTTTCACAACAGTATCCCCAAGACCGACAATATCGAAAGAGGGCGTACCCTTGCTGACCTCGATCTCCACATCGACCGGAAAGGCATTCAGCCCGAAAAGACCCATGCTGTTGACTTTTGCATACATCGCTGTTATTCATCTCCGTTCAGTACTCTGTTGACCCATATCTATCAGAAGATCGTCCTTCACATGACCGCTGCCGTTGTCATTTAGCAGTTCATGGCGGGCGTTTTCGCAGATCCTGTCTGTCATATCCTCCGAAACGTTTTTTCATCGGATATATTTTCTCTCATCACAAATCAATTATACAATATTTCCCCCGTTCTTGTCAAGCAGTGCGATCGGGGGGCGCGCGGATATGCAGGAAAGCGGTCTTTGCAGAAACTCCGGTGACAGACCGACAGGATAAGGGAAAACCGCAGACGTTCATACAGAACGGCTGCGGTCGGATGATCCTGTTTCTCAATTGTCATTTTTCAGCGCCGGCGTGGTCTTTGGGCATTCCGAACACCGATGAGCAGGCAAATACATCTTAATATGCAAAACCGGGACCCATAGCTGTGTAATAGCACCCGGTCTGTCTGTTCATGACTTTTCCTCTGTTATCTGTCCGGAAAATTTCCCGCTGCGTATCGCCTTTGCGGCGGGGCGTATCAGCAGCAGCGCTATAAGTATCAGCAGAGCCGTTGTCGAAAGGCTCACGGGATATACCGTCAGTATGTTGACAAATGTCCTGTTCAGCGGGAATACCTTGTATATCCAGAATATACGAACACCGCATATCCCGACTATCGTAAGCAGTGCGGGCGGTGTCGATATTCCGAAGCCGCGCATATAACCCGACATCATCTCGTAAGACATACTGAAAAGGTACGATGTGAACATCACTATCAGCCGCGAATAGCCGACATCTATGACGTCGGGTTCGGGGTTGAACAGCGCGAGTATCTCATGCCCGAAGAACAGTATTATCGCAATTGCCGAAGCAGTCGCCGCGAGACATTCCAGCCATGCTATCATAAGCACCTTCTTGCAGCGCGGTATCTTTCCTGCGCCGTAGTTCTGACCGACGAACGCCGTACACGCCTGACTGAAGCTGCTCATCACATTGTAGGCGAATATCTCAATGTTCAGCGCCGCGCTCGATGCCGCCATAACTATCGTGCCGAGGCTGTTTATCGCGCTCTGTATCAGCATATTCGCCGAGGAGAACACCGCAGACTGCAATCCTGCGGGAACACCTATCGCAAGTATCCTTGAAAGTATCTTCCCGTCCGGTCTAATCTTTCTGAATTCGAGACGGTACGCGCCGTCGCTGCGCAGGAGGATCACGATAAGTATCACCGAGCTTACGGCATTTGATACCACCGTTGCAAGTGCGACGCCATCCACGGTCATTCCGAGCACCAGCACGAAGAACAGGTTAAGCAGGACATTTATCACTCCCGCAAGCGTCAGCGCCGCCAGCGGAGTGCGCGTATTCCCTATCCCGCGGAATATCGCCGCAAGGAAATTGTACAGCATTATCACGGGAACGCCTGCCATATATACCTTGAAGTACAGCACCGCCAGCGGCAGCACCTCATCGGGGACGCTCTGCAGATACAGTATCCTGTGCGCAAAGGATTCCCCGAACGCCATAAGCACGATGCCCGCCGTCACTGCGATGAATATCGATGTATGTATCGTCTTTGAAATGGTGTCATTGTCCTTCCTGCCTGCCGCATTCGCGATCACCACGTTCGTGCCGAGCGAAACGCCGATGAACGTGTTTACTATAAGGCTGATCACCGGTGTGTTAGCGCCGACGGCAGCCATCGCGGATGCCCCCGCACACCTTCCTATCACGGCGATATCCGCCGCATTGAAAAGCTGCTGCAGGATGCCCGTAGCCGCCAGCGGGAGCGCATACATCAGCAGCTTGTCCCAGAGGGTGCCGGTCAGCATATCAACGCGCTTATCGGACATACTCATGCGGATATCTCCTTTCCATCAGTTTCCTGCTTCTTATCTCTGACTTGTGAACATAATACAGATTATAGCACAGCCGTCTGTTCACGTCAATGTAGATTTTTCCCGAAAAAATAAGCATCGCTCATATTATGATGATATGATATCAATAAAATCGATATCAAAAACGGAAACCGCGTTCTTCATACCGAACGCGGTTTCCTTATGCTTCCGGATTATGTTATCCCGCTCACTTCTTCTTGCCGGTGCCGAAGGGAGCGATAGTATCCTTGTAGAGATCCTTGTTCTTCTTTACTTCGCTCGAGGTGCCGACAGAGTAGAATCTGCCTTCCTTGGAAACCTTGACGAAGCTCTTCTTGATCTCGTTCATACGCTTGGGAGTGAGCTTCTTCAGAGCCTTGAAGATGCTCTTCTTTTCGGTGTAGTAGTCCTTGCCCTCTATCTTGAGCGAAAGTGCTGTATTCGCTTCGGAAAGGTTTCCGCCCGACCTTACAGCAGAGGAATATACCGACATGATATAGCCTTCAAGTGTAGTCTTGTCGATCTTATAGCTGTCAAGGTAATCGCCGAGCGAATCGTACACGACCTTTGTCTCCGCGATATTGGGGTCTCTGTATGTGGTGAGGGCGATACCGAGATCGGGATCGAGTTCTGCAGAGGCATTGTATGAGCCGTAATAGTATCTGAGATAAGGCAGCATATATGCATCGGTCAGCATTGTCGCAAATACCTGATACTCAGCTGCTTCTGCATAGGACAGAGGCTTGTTCTTGCCGATATCCTTCAGGTCGATCACCTGATAGTTGAAGTTTGCGCCGCTGTTTACCATAAATGCATCGTACATCTTTGCTGTCTTGTATTCGGCTCTTGTCTTCTTCTTGTTGCCGAGCTTGTCAGCGAACTTTGCGGAGCAGGTATTGAAGCTCTCTATCGCTTCCTTGTCGCCCGTATAGCCGAATATCGCACCGTAGGAATTGGAAAGCTTGCTGCGTACCTTGTTGAGCTTGCTCGTTACTGCCTTGGGATCCTTCTCAAGTGTGTCGAGCACCTTGCCGAGGAAATTGTAGTAATTGATATAGTATATGCTGTAATTGTATTCTGCTTCGCCGGTAATTGAATTGAATGCGCCGGAAAACATCAAACCGTCCGGATTAGCTGTTATCTCATCCATGATACTCGTTCTTGCGGACTGTGCAGTTCCCTTTATCAGGGATTTCTTGTCGGTCTTTGTGGTCATGAGTGCTTCTGCGAGAACATCGAAGGACTTTTCCATATCCTCATTGAGCACTGTCCAGCCGAAAGCGATATAGGGCGTGAACGACTTTTCATCCTTGGATGTTATGGTATTTATGCCTGCACTGTAATTTATGAGCGAAACGCTCCTGCTGTCCGCGATATCCGCTGCCTTGTGCTTGGCGGTATCTGCCGAGAACATAAGGTCGAGATACAGCTGTGCCCACATCGCCTCATCAACGGTGAGATCGCTTATATCGAGATATGCATCTACAAAGCCTATTCCCGAGATATCCGCATCGACCGAGAGCGTGCGGACGTTCCTGCTGTCAGTCGTATCGCTCACATTGTACTTCTTGACGTTTTCGGGAAGGTTCTTGAGAGAAACACCCTTGACCTCGGAAACTATCTTGGCGATGGTCTCGTCATCGGCGCCTATCCTGCTGTCGAATTCCTTGGTATCCTTCACGAGCTGATCGAGTTCTGCATCGGTCATGGATGCCTTTATCTGTTCGAGCTTCTTTTCTCTTGCCTTTTCAGTCTTTTCAAGGAGACCCTTTTCGGGATATGTAACGGTGAGCACTCTCAGCTTGTTGTTCTTTACATATTTTTTGAGGAGCCTCTTGAAATCGCCGTTTTCATTGTATTCAACTATCCTGTCAAGATCGCCGTTCACATCGGTATAGAACCAGATATCGTCGGTGCAGCAATAAGCGTATGCTATGTTTGCAGCAGCCATGACTCCCTTTGTCGAGCCCTCACCGGTGAGAAGGTTGTTTGCCTTCAGGATATGGCTGATCTTTTCGATGGTCTTCTGGCGGATGCCGTCCTTAGCCATTTTTTCGAGAGAGGAATCTATCAGTGACTTTATCTTTTCGCCGTCCTTCTTATCAACGCCGTTAACAGTAATGTTGAGCATCTTTTCGGGACCATCAAGTGAGATCTTTGCACTGATCGAAGCCTGGGGATATACCTTGCGTATCGAAGTTATCAGCGGGGAATTCTCATCATTGAGGGTGACCGAGAGGAGCTCCATCTTCATGAGATCGTCACTGCTGATGTCACGGAGAATATAGTCTCTGTGAACTATTGTCTGACCTGCGGTATCATCGTCCTTTGAAGCAGGTGAAGCTGTATAGCTCGATGCAGCCTTTTTCAGCGGCTTGTAATCCTTGTCGGTGAAGTCAAAGGTCTTTTTGTTGTACTTCGAGAACTCCTTGTTGAGCAGCTCTGCGAAGCTTTCAAAGTTCTTTATGTCTCCGTAGAGAACAGCTGTGCAGTTCGACGGGTGGTAGTACTTTTCGTGATAATCCCTTACCTCCTCATAGGTGAGGTCGGTGATGTGGTCGGGCGTTCCGCCGTAATCATTGGAAACCGTAGAGCCGGGGAAAGCCGTGCGGTAGTTTGATGTATCTGCTGCATAGTTTATATCCCCTGCGGAAAGCATCTCGGAATAAACGGTGCCCTCAACGGTAAGCTCGCCGTCCTTCTTGTCAAGGCGGTAGCGCCATGCTTCCTGCTTGTAGATATCCTCATTCTTGAGTATCATCGGATGGAAGCAGGCATCGGTGTAATAATCCGCATATTTGAGCAGCTGATCCTCTGAGAGACTGGATATGGGGTAGATAGTCGCTGTGGGGAGGGTCATTGCATTAATGAACGAGCAGTACGTCTGCGTCATGATCTGGAAGAACGCTTCGGCGGGGTACTTGTCCGAGCCCGCAAGAGTAGCGTGTTCAAATACGTGGGGCGTGCCGTGTTCGTTCTCGGCAACGGTATGGAACGCAAGAGTGAAGTTGCAGTCGTTGTCATCGTTTGCGATGAACAGGAACTGTGCGCCTGTCTTCTTGTGTTCGAGAAGTATCATTTCAGCCTGGAGAGGCGCATAAGGTCTTATCTCCTTTACGGTGAAGCCCTGTATCGTCTGACCGACTTCAAGTCCTGTCCTTTCGCTGACAGCGGGCTTTGCCGCTGCTGTGACCTCGGCGACCGAAGCATATGACACGGGTATGCTGTCACAGGCTGCATATGCCGCGCCGCTCATCATCTGGAGAGCTATCGCTGCTACTGCTGCTGCCGCGGCTATGCGCTTTCTGAATTTAGTGTTCAAACATATTACTCCCTTCAAGTATAAAGAATATATAACCATTATATATCCGTGATAATAATTTGTCAAGAATTTCCCGCAATGTTTTGTTAATGCACAGTTAAAACATAACGGGTGTTAACCGTGCATTTTTGTGCTCAATTACCTGTAAAACAGTGACCGCTCCCGCCGACTGTCCAGACCAAACGCATGAGTTACAATTATATTGCAAAATCGGTATATCAATTCTTT
>CAMVPV010000057.1 GCA_947169455.1 uncultured Clostridia bacterium
CTACGTGATGGACAAGGGCTCCATCGTCGCGGATGCAGACCGTGCCGCCGAAAGACGGCTGCGGGGGACACACGGAGAGGGGCTCGCCACTTACCGTGAGGTTATCGGGAAGCTTTCCACTAAAACCAAACCCGAGGGCGGCGCTCTCACGCTGCTGCTCGACCGCTGGATAAGCACCGTGCTCAGTGAGACTGTCGCTGAAACGGGTCTTTCAGCAAATGACCCCGCACTCACGGCAGAGACAGATAAGAAGATATACGCCGTCACTTCATCGGTCAGCGAAATGGTCCACGGATTTGAATTTGCGCGGCTGCTGTCCCTGTACTATCACGCATATCTCGACGGCGACGACGAAACGAGATCAAAGGTGATACGCTGGTTCCGCGGCGAATATCATCTCAAGCGCGAGGCAAGGGAAGAACTCGGCGTGAATATCATCATCAGCGACGATGACTGGTATGATTACCTGAAGATGTTCTTCCGCCTTGCGGGTTACTCCGGTCTGATGATAATGATAGACGAGCTCGTGAACATCTACAAGATACCCAATTCGATAACGCGGCAGTACAATTACGAAAAGATACTCACTATGTACAACGACACATTGCAGGGCAAGGCGCGTTATTTAGGCATATTGATGGGCGCTACCCCGCAGGCGGCAGAGGATAAGCGCCGCGGGTTATACAGCTATGAAGCACTGCGCTCCCGCCTTGCGGAGGGAAAATTCTCCAAACCGGGCGCAAGGGATATGCTCGCGCCGGTGATACGGCTCGACCCGCTCACCGCCGAGGAAATGCTGATACTCTGTGAAAAGCTGACCTCCATGCACGCGGGGCTGTACGGCTATGATGAAAAGCTCACGACGGACGACCTCGCGCTGTTCATAAAGACAGAATACGAGCGCATAGGCGCTGACGCTAATATCACTCCGCGCGAGGTGATACGCGATTTCATCGAACTGCTCGATATCCTGTATCAGTCCCCCGGAAAAAACATCGGCGAGCTGCTCGGCTCGGAGGAATTTTCCTATGCCGCTTCGGAGGCAGTCTCCGATAATGCGGATGCGGATTTTGCGGAATTTACCGTCTGATCGGAGATACTATGGATATTTTTGAAAGATACTCCCCCTTCATACAGGACTATATTTACAGATCGGGCTGGCAGACGCTCCGCGCAGTGCAGAACGCCGCCGGCGACGCGATATTCAATACCGACAGGAACGTTCTCATAGCGGCATCGACCGCATCCGGAAAGACAGAGGCGGCTTTTTTTCCGATACTCACACTTCTCGATGAGGAGCCGTCCTCATCGGTAGGAGTATTGTACATCGCACCGCTGAAAGCACTGATAAACGATCAGTTCGGCAGACTGAACGAGCTCTGCGCCGAAAACGGCATAACCGTCACACGCTGGCACGGCGACGCTTCGCAGACACAGAAGCGCAAACTGCTCCGAAAGCCCTCCGGTATATTGCAGATAACCCCCGAATCGCTCGAATCGCTGCTGATAAACAAGCACATGATGATACCGTCGCTGTTCGGCGATCTTCGCTTTATCGTGATAGATGAGATACATTCGCTGCTGCGCGGCGACAGGGGCGCACAGACCTTCTGCCTTATCGAGCGGCTGTGCCGCCTTGCAGGCTGCGACCCGCGCCGCATCGGGCTTTCCGCTACCATTGGCGACCCTGCGGCAGCGGGAAGTTTCCTTTCGGCGGGCAGCAGCAGAGGCACCGTCATCCCGAAATTCGACGGCGGAAAGGATATCTGGCGCATATCTATGGAGCACTTCTTCAATTCCGGCGCACAGGCGGACGAGGGAAAAACTCCCGCTGAGGAGATCTACGTACAGGAACCGCCTACCGACAGCGCTCCGAAAGCCGCCGACCCCGGAATGGGATATATATTTGAACATACCCGCGGCAAAAAATGCCTTATCTTCACCAATTCCCGCGAGGAATGTGAGGACGTATGCCAGCGGCTGCGGCAATACTGCGAGGCAAAGCACGAACCCGACCGCTTTCTGATACATCACGGGAACCTCTCAGCTTCTTACCGAGAAAGCGCAGAGGAGGAAATGAAGGACGACGATTCACTTATGAGCGTATGCGCCACCGCAACGCTCGAGCTCGGGATAGATATCGGTCGGCTCGAACGCGCATTCCAGATAGACGCACCGTTCACAGTTTCCGGATTTTTACAGCGCATGGGACGCACCGGACGCCGCGGCTCCCCCTCTGAAATGTGGTTCGTGATGCGGGAGGAACATCCCGAGGCACGCGCCATGCTGCCGGATATGATACCGTGGTACCTTATCCAGGGGATAGCGCTCGTGCAGCTGTATATCGAGCAGCGCTTCGTGGAGCCGCCCAAAACAGACAGGCTGCCGTTCAGCCTGCTGTATCACCAGACCATGAGCACGCTCGCATCCTGCGGGGAAATGACCCCCGCCGAGCTCGCCTCGCGCATACTTACGCTGTCCGTATTCCACAGGATAACAAAGGACGACTTCCGTACACTGCTGCTGCACCTGATAAAGACCGACCACATCAACCGCACCGAAAACGGCGGGCTCATCGTCGGGATAACAGGAGAGCGGATAGTTAACAGCTATAAATTCTATGCAGTATTCAAGGAGAATATCGAATACACCGTCCGCACAGGCTCCGAACAGCTCGGAACCATCGTCAAGCCGCCCCCGCCGGGAGAAAAGATAGCCATAGCAGGGCGCGTATGGGTGGTGGAGGATGTCGATCACAAGCGGCGCGAGGTTTACTGCACAATGGTCAAGGGGAACATACCCGCATATTTCGGGGACTGCCCCGGCGATATACATACAAGGATACTTGAACGTATGCATGATGTGCTCTGCGAGCGGAAAAATTACCCGTATCTCATGCGACACGCAGTCTGCCGGCTGGAGGACGCACGCGATACTTTCGATAAGGCGGAGATGAAAGACAGCCCGCTGATACATCTCGGCGGGAAAATGTGGGCATTTTTCCCGTGGCTCGGCAGCTACGCCTTCCTTGCAATGGAACGTTTCCTGAAGCTGAAATGCAAGGACAGACTGAAGCTGAAAGGGCTCGATCCCGCACGGCCTTACTATATGCAGTTCACCATGCAGGCGGGCGCGGAAGAATTCTTCCGCGTGCTGAAAGAAGAAGCGGAAAAGGAGTTTGACCCGCTGGAGCTTGTATATCCCGGCGAAGTACCCGTCTTTGAAAAGTATGATGAATATCTCCCCGAAGAACTCGTGCGCAGAGGATTTGCTCACGGGATACTTGACATCGAGGGAATGAAAGCGCGCATCATGAGCTGGGATATCAAAAATATTACTTAGGCGATCACTACCCGCAGCTTAAGCGTCAACACGCTGAAAACAGAAAACAGCCCTTCCTGCCGTACAGACAGGAAAGGCTGTTTTTGTTCATCGTTTGTCAAGGTCTATGAATTCAAGCGCTATTATCGATGCTGTCGCAAATACCACTATCGCAGCAACAAGGTAGAACCAGCAAACGGCTATATTATCCGATGTGGAGCTGTAGTCCTCCTTGTAGCCCTGCTCGGAACACCTGTACATGAGGTTGTTCCTTGCTTCTTCATCTTCATAAAGATGATCGACCACCGGTATGAGCGGCTGATATGTCTTGTTTTCATCTATCTTGTCGCTGAGATCTATACGCTGTCCGTGAGCGATCAGCGTTCCTCCTTCAATAGAAAGATCCTCATCGCCGTAGGTCGAGAGCACTATGCCTGCCACGTACTCCATTTCCTTGCCGTTTATCTCGATCTCTCTCATGTTGCGCAGAGCTGTCCAGCCCGTCACCATTTTCAGACCGTTGTAATTATACTGCGCACATACGGCACTCAGACCCCACTTCGATATCGTGAAATCCGATATGAAAAGCATATTCTGCGGCAGCTCAAAGAAACCGCCCGAAAAGATGAGCTGGAATATCAGAAAGAACGGCATTACTGTCATCGCAGTGGTAGAGGTCTTCACAACAGCCGATATGAACAGCGATATGATATCCGCCGAATAGGTGATGAGGAATATCGTTATCACCATATCATAATACGCATACCCCGAGGAAAAGCTCTTAGTCGGCAGACTGACATTCGTTGTTTTGAATACCGCCAGTGTTATCAGGGTCTGACACAGACAGAGAAAAGCCTGATATATCATGTGCGCTGTTATGTATGCGGAAATATGAAGCCCCGAACGGTGCTCCCTCTTGATGATGGGGCGCTCACGGCATATCACCTGTATGGAATTGAAGCAGCCGTTCCATATACAGATACAGGTCAGTGCAAATCCGCCTATCAGCGTGCCCTCCATCGTTTTGCCAAGATTTGTGGCAACTACCGACGATACCATGAACGCGATGATCCCCGCCATCGGCATTACCTTCCAGTCGTTCTGGTACACCAGCATCCTGAACATTTTTCCGAGATATACGGCAGTCTGTTCCGCCCTGCCGGTGCGTATGGTCTTTTCTTTCATGATGCGCTCACCTCCGCCTGTTCAAGCCCGGCATATTTTGCCACAAATTCTTCCGCTCTTCCTTCGCCGCCCTCTTCCTTCTGGTTTATCGAAAGCAGGATCTGCTCCATTGAGGTCTTACCGAAGAATTCGTATGCTTTCTCCACGCTCCCGTAATATGCGAGCCGTCCCGTGCGGCTGCTGTCCTTCGCAAGAACGATAACGTCATCGAAAAGGTCTATTACTCTGTCCGGCGTGTGCGTTATTACCATGACTATCTTTCCCGTGTCCGCGATGGAACGCAGGCTCTCGAAAAGCTCACGCGCAACTATGCCGTCCAGTCCGGAGTCGGGCTCGTCAAGTATGAACAGCGACGGGTTGGATATGTACTCCATTGCTATGGAAAGCCTCTTTCTCTGACCGCCCGAAAGCTTATCCACAAGGCTGCTCCTTACCGCGCCCAGTCCGAATTTGTTGAGCACGCCGTCTATGCGCTCCTTCTTCTCGGCGATCTTCATATACATCGGCAGACGGAGAGATGCCGCATCCGCAATAGTACGGTAAACCGTATCGTTTCCGCGCATGAGATCCTGCTGCGGAACAAAGCCGATATCATACTTCATGCTCTTGTAGTCCTTATACACACTGCTTGTGCCCAGCATTATATTGGCGTTGGCCTTTTCATAGCCGGTAACGGCATTCAGGAATGTTGTCTTGCCCGCGCCGGAACCGCCCAGCAGAAGTACCATGTGTCCCTTGGGAACGGTAAGTCTGATATCCTTCAGCAGGGTCTTGGTCTTTATGATATTCGTCACCTTGCGTTCCTTTATATCCACCGTCAGATCAACGCCCGCTGTGGAATCATCAAATACAGCGTCAGAGACGTTTTCCTTCGTCTCTACCGGAACTATCTTCTTTGACAAGCCCCACCATAATACCATGATGCCGTCAAAGATAGCCCATGCGAATATCCATTTCTTGCTCTTGCCGAATTTTTCGATAAGTCCTATGAATATCCTGATGCGGTAAACATAATAAATGATATATACGGTGATATACGCAAAAATATACAGTGGGATCTCATTGAGCGGAGCCAGCGGACTGCCCGGCTGTGCTGCTGCGGCAGACAGTGCAGACATGATATTCCCGATACCGCTCAGGAGCATGAACGTCACTCCGTCGATCTCACGCCCGGCACATTCTCCGAGAACATAGGCATTTTTGAAAGGGATAAGTGCATACCAGCCCTTTTTGCCGAATTTGACAAAGATCGCCCACATACCGATAAGATACAGTATATCGCCAATCAGATCCGTCAAGCTGCTTGCGACAGATGTATCATTAAAAGAAAGTGAAAACATATAATTCCTCCCCATCCTTTTATTCTGAAATGATATATCATTCAGGACATATTAATTATAACATACTCCTATACCGAATGTCAAGTATCATTTGAACCGGGCAGAACGTCCGCCCGACTGCACAGGATGCTGTGACGTTCCGTATCGTCTTTCAACAATTCTGTCAGTATATGTTGATTAGGCAGCAGATATTTCATTTCTGTCTGCTATGCGTCATTTTCATTAATGATCGGTTATTGACTTTTCGTGATATATGCTGTATCATATATACAGAAACAAAACAACAGCCACCCAATACATCATACCCACATAAGCGGTATGATGCATACAGAAAGGAAATGGATCATGAGAATACTTGGAAATATACTCTGGATACTCACCGGCGGACTTTTCAGCGCACTCGGATGGATACTCGCAGGATGCCTGTGGTGCATAACCATAATCGGGATACCTGTCGGGATACAGTGCTTCAAGATGTCGAGTATTTCATTCAATCCCTTCGGCAAGGAAGTCAGCTACGATGACAACGGCGCCGGTTCATTCATCCTGAATGTCATCTGGTTCCTGGTAAGCGGTCTGGAACTCGCACTGGGCAACTTTCTCATCGGTCTGATCCTGTGCATTACCATAGTCGGCATCCCGTTCGGCAAGCAGTATTTCAAGATAGCCAAGCTTTCGCTCCGTCCGTTCGGCGCCAATGTTGAACGCGCCGCTATCCTCTGAAAGGTACGCCCGGTATCATGACCGGTTCTGTATAAAAAATGCTCCGTATATCTCACGATATACGGAGCATTTTCAGTTCAGAAAGATATCATCTTCCGTTATGACATATTGCCTGCTTTATAGCTGTCTATCATCTTCTTGCTTATGGGTGCAGAACGGCGAGAATACCTCTCACCCCTGCGAACATACGTAAAATCGCGGTTTAAGCCGGTTTTCAGCTTTATCTCCAGCCGCATCGAAGTGCGGTCAACGGGTATCGCGTCTATCCGGTCGATCATCGTCCGCGCAAGCTCATCGACCTGCTCACAGGTCATGTCACCATCGGGACGGTACATATTCCTGAAATAATCTTCGATCTTTTTCATCTCGGCAGCGTAGTCAGCTTTTTCACAAAAACTCTTCTCCAGCGCCGCGATGTCCTCCTCCAGCTGTGAGATCAGCACGTTCGCTCCGTCGTTGCGCCTGCGGAATTCCTCCCGCGTGATGACTTCATCGGTATAGAGGTCGAGCAGCTTGTCCCGCTTGGCTTTCTCCTTTTCAAGCTGCGCCTTCATGCCGCTGATCTGCCTGCGGATGTTCTCTTCATTGTTCGTTTCGCTGTATATTTTGAGGAAATCGGAAACGTACTCCTCAATGTTCCCAGCGACCATCTTGAAATAGTCGGAGAGCATCTTGTAAAGGTCACGTTCGAGTATCGAACAGCTCGGACATACCGATGCGCTCTTGCGCTTCTTCTCCGAGCATATCCACTGATAGATCTGGTTGCCCTTTGACACGCTGTTGGAATAGCTCGTCCGCCAATAGGGGACGTCGTGCTCGCGGCACCATATCTTCCCCGTAAATACGCTCTTGTCCTTGAATGAACGTGTGCGCGTCTTTATAGCATCGCTGCGCTCGCGGAATATCTCGTTGCACTTCTCCCACGTTTCCTCATCTACTATCGCAGGAACGACCTCTCCCGATTCGTCGCGGTACATAATCCACTCGTCCTCCGGCAGGAAACGCTGCTCCTTCGTGCGGTAGTCAACCACCTTGACCTTGTTGACGCAGTAC
>CAMVPV010000058.1 GCA_947169455.1 uncultured Clostridia bacterium
CTGAGGTCGGCTGTGTCGAACTCCAGCTCCGACCTGCCGTTGGTCAGCATGATGACGCTTTCGCTCTTATTGCCGCTCGTCTGTATATCGTACTTTTTCAGCGATGCTTTCAGCGCTTTCTCGAAATTGTCCGTTCCGAACCAGTCAAACATCGGAAATTCTCCTCAAATTCATTCTTCCGCACTTCCGCTCTGCGGCTTTCCTTTGCGCACGGCGGAATAATCCACAAAGCTTATATTTATATCTACGTCGCCCATTATCCCCGATACCTGCGCATCCGAGGCATACTGCCACATCTGGAAGTCATACGGGTATGTAGGCTTGTCGGAATACTCCGCTATCCACACATCAAAGCCCGCAAGCTCACTCATATCCGTTTTCATGAGCGCCTGCTTCTTTACCGTGTATATCATCGGCAGATAGCCCGCCTTTGCTATCCTGCTGCAGAAGGCGTATGTACAGTCGGTCAGCATACGCGCGGGCATACCCTCGGTGCGCGCGGCGGAATCCCCGACTATCTCCCAGTCATACACAACAGGGTATGTGATGTCGTAATCCGCTATCAGACCGAGCACGAAATCTGCTTCTTCCTCGGCTTCCTCGACCGATATCGCCTGCGAATAGAAATATACGCCGGTATCCAGACCGACCGCCTGCGCTCCCTCTATGTACTCGCGGAAACGCTTGTCCTCGTTGAGCGAGCCTGTCTCATATCCGCGGTAGCCGACACGTATCATCGCAAACTCTATCCCGGCTTCTTTCACGGTAGCCCAGTCGATATCCCCCTGAAAGTAGGAGACATCCACTCCGAGGCGCGATGCACGGTGCCCGTTCTCGTCATTGTAGTATCTGAAATCGTCTATCTTTCTGAGACGGGAATAATCGTACTCACACTTCGGCACATCGTCCAGCGCTTCGAGCCAAACCTCGCCGTAGGTATAGTCATCCATGAGGACGACATCCTTTTCGCCGTAATATTCATATACCTTCGATGCCTGCGCGGTGATATAATCCTCATCCGCCTCGAATTTCAGCTTCAGCTCGGAGTTCTTCACCAGCAGGAGCACGATGACTATCGCCTCCGCAAGTATTATCACCGGCGGTATGAGCATCTTTATAAGTTTTTTTACAAATTTCTTCTTCTCTGTTTCTTCCATTTTGTTCTGCTTCCGTATAATTTTTTTCTCTCTGTTCGGTTTGCTGCTTTAATTCTGCTGTGCGGGTGCGGGCGAGTTCCGGCGGTTCCTGAACCTGCCCACGGTATTGAGCACCGCCGAAATGTTGAGCACCGTTATCAGCACGAGCAGTATGACCATCCACAGTATATAGAACGCGGGCTTCTTCACGCATACGATGCACATGACCGTCATCAGCAGTATATTGAGCCCCAGCTTGCCGTAGTTGACCCTGAACGGTATGAACCTGCGCGCATCGAATATCCTTACCGCGAAGCAGGCAAAGTACGATGATGCTGTTGCGACCGCCGCGCCATACACCTGATACTTGGGTATCAGCAGGAAATTCAGCAGGACATTCACGGCTGCCGCTATGAATGCCGTCCATGCGCTGTTTACTGACTTTTTCCGCACACTGTATATGCTTGAAAGGAACTGGCACATACACTGGAACACCATCGCCTCGACGAGTATGACCGTGTAGAGCGATGCGCTCAGATAGCTGTCGCCTGTGGTGAGTATGTCGGTCAGCGGGAATGCGAACGCCATAAGGAACGCCGCCGCCGTGAACATCACCGCGGAATATGCGGAATATACCTTCTTGTAGAAATTGCCTATAGTACGGCTGTCCTTCTCCTCGATAGAGGACATCTGCCACGCCTGATAGAACATCGTCGTGACCATCATCAGCAGCGTGGGGAGCTTGTACGCCACCGCATACACGCCGTCCGCATCCTCGCCAACCATTTTGATCACGAACCATCTGTCAGAAGCGGAGGTTATCCACCAGAGCAGATAGGTAGGTATCAGCGGCGCGGAGTAGCGGAGCATCTCCTTCATCAGCTTCGTGTTGATGAACCGTGTATCGAAGCTGCTGCTCAGTTTTCCGAAAACCGCAAGCCCGATGAGCGAGATGAGGTCGGATACTATGAACGAGAGCACGTAGCCGGTTATGCCCAGCTTGAATACCAGCATGAAGAGGAGATTGCACAGGAACTGTGTCAGTGTCGCGAAGATGCCGTCGAGCGCGAACAGCTTGACCATGCCCTTGGTGCGCACGTACTGCGACGCCATCATGCGGAAACAGCTGAAAAAGCAGTAAACGTACAAAAGCATCGTATATCCGTGATAGAATGTAGTGCGCTCAAAGAACGGCGTTGTCAGTGCGAACACCGTCATGCCGATCAGCGTCATGACGTTGGCGTTGGTATATACCTTGCGCTTGTCGTAGCCCTTGTCGAGCCCGAAGCGGATAACGGCATCGGACATGGAAAAGGTGACTATCGGGACGAGCACATTGAGCGTCTGATAGAGCAGGTCTGCCTTACCGTATTCTGTCTGTGTGAGTGCCGCCGTGTAAAGGCGCACCAGAAAAAAGCTGAGCAGCTTTGCGCCGAACTGACCTATCGCAAAGATCATGGTATTGCTCATCAGCTTTTTGTATTTATCCATAATGATATCAGTCCTTTAGCTCTTTATGAATAAAACCACGCGCGTGCGGTCAGACCTCGACATACTTCTTCCGCGATGTTTTCAGCAGCACGGTCATAGAGCCCACGAGAGCCATGCCTCCGAGAAAAGCCGCTGCTGTCCACAATGCCCTGTAAATGTATTTCATAGCTGTACCTCCGTATCAACTGAAAATTAAAAATAAAAGGAAAAATTCGGTTACAAAGCATGAATTAACAAATAGTTCATAAAAAGTTTACTTGATCGTTTCCCGTCCGTTGTGCACTTCGATCTGTGTATAAGGTATCTTTATGCCCTCGCTGTCGAACGCCTGCTTGACCTGCTCGTTCAGATCGAAGAATACCGTCCAGTAATCGGGGGTCTTGACCCACACGCGCGCCACTATGTTGACGGAGCTCTCGCCCAGACCTATCACACGTATCTGCGGCGCGGGGATATCGAGTATCAGCTCATGCCCGGCAGCCACCTTTCCGATGACATTTTCAGCGCGCCTGAAATCCTCCTCGTAAGCCACGGGGAAGGTGATATCCACCCTGCGGAGCGGCTCCCGCGTGAAGTTTATCACGGTTGAGCCGGACAGCGCACCGTTCGGTATGAACACCGACTTGTTGTCTATCGTGATTATCTGCGTGCTGATGATGGATATCTCGCGCACCTCGCCCTCGGTGTCGCCGACCTTTATGTAGTCGCCCGACCTGAACGGCTTGGAGAGGAGTATGATAAATCCGCCCGCAACATTGGAAAGGCTGCCCTGGAGCGCAAGTCCTATCGCAAGACCTGCCGCGCTGAGCACCGCGATTATCGAGGTCATCGGTATGCCGAGCGTCGAGAGGGTGATTATCACTGTGAAAATCATTATGCCGATGTGCACCACCGAGCGCAGGAAACCGTGAACGGTGCGGTCGAGCTTGCTCTTTTCGAGAGCCTTGCGCACGAGCTTCATCATTATCTTGTCGATTATAAGTCCCACTGCGAACAGCACCAGCGCCACAAGCAGCGTGGGCAGGTAATCTATCAGCCGGTCAAGCAGCCGGCGGAAGAAGTTGATATCGACATTGCCCTGCTGGATATCGTTGATTATCTTTTCGGTCTCATTCATGATAAATACACCCTTTCGTTCCATATTCTGAGATATGTGAACATAATGTTAACTTAAGTCTGCTGGCGCAGAGAATGGATAATAGTATGCCGTTCGTGAAAAATTAACATAAAATTCAAAAATAAACTTAAAAATGCGCAATAATTTGTCGGTAAGACTGTTGCATTTTTTTGAAAAATGTGGTATGATATTTTTGATTGGTGTTTTGGCGGGGAATGGTTTTCCACAGCCGCCCGAACATAAGAATAACGGGCATTGCCCGATAAATGAAAAGGAGACGTCTGATTATGCAGATGGAAGGATCGTACGTTGCCTCGGTAGTTATCACCGGTCTGGTCATCGTCTTTCTCGCACTGGTGATCCTCATCGTGTCTGTGCTCATCTTCGGAAAGATTTTCGAGAGCATAGGCGAAGCACAGAAAAAGAAACAGGCTTCGGCAGTGACAAAAGCCCCCGAAGCGGATAAGGTCGTTGCAGCACCCGCTGTTCCGGCTGTTCCCGCAGAGGACAGACCCGCCGCAGAGGACGGCATCAGCGACGAGGTGATCGCAGTCATCGCCGCGGCTGTTGCAGCTATGGGCGAGGAAAGCGGCAAGAAATTCGCCGTAAGGTCGGTAAAGCGCGCTTCTTCGAGAAGAGGGGCATGGGGAAATGCCGCTCTGTCGGAATCCACACGCAGCTTATGATCTGCACGGCAGACCGATCTGCCGGTAAAAATTTCACGAAAGGATAATCATAAATGTTTCAGAATTTTATAGAAACTATCACCGATCTCGCTATGGAATCGGGATTTGCGAACATGACGCCCGGTCAGTTCGGAATGATACTCGTTTCATTCCTCTTTATGTACCTCGCGATCAAAAAGGGCTTCGAGCCGCTCCTGCTGCTCCCGATAGCTTTCGGTATGCTGCTCACCAACATCCCCGGAGCTAATATGTACCACCCCGAGCTCTTCCTCAAGAACGCCGACGGCGTCGTTGATATGGGCAGGATATTCAACGAGGGCGGTCTGCTCGATGTATTCTACATAGGCGTAAAGTTTGAGATATTCCCGCCGCTGATATTCCTCGGCATAGGCGCTATGACCGACTTCGCACCCCTTATCGCGAACCCCAAGAGCTTCCTCCTCGGCGCTGCCGCTCAGGCGGGCATCTTCTTCACGTTCGTAGGCGCGGCTGTCCTCGGATTCAACGCCAACGAAGCCGGATCCATCGCTATCATCGGCGGTGCGGACGGCCCTACATCCATATTCGTATCCTCAAAGCTGCTCCGTTGAGACAGGTACCATCGCACTTGCGGCTTATACCTATATGGCGCTCGTTCCGCTGATACAGCCCCCGATAATGAGAGCGCTCACCACCAAGAAAGAGCGCCTCGTAAGAATGGATGCGCTCCGTCCCGTTTCCAAGACCGAAAAGATAATCTTCCCGATAATGGTAACAATAGTTATCGGTCTGCTCGTTCCCGATGCAACAACACTCGTTGGTATGCTGATGCTCGGCAACCTGCTCAAGGAGAGCGGCGTCTGCGAACGTCTCGTAAAGACAGCGCAGAATGAGCTCATGAACATCGTTACTATCTTCCTCGGCGTTTCGGTCGGTGCCACCACCACAGCCGACAAGGTATTCTCCCTCGCGTTCGCTAAGGTAATGATACTCGGCGTCGTTGCTTTCTCGATCGGTACAGCCTGCGGCCTTCTCTTCGGAAAGGTAATGTACAAGGTGACCGGCGGCAAGGTAAATCCGCTCATCGGTTCTGCGGGAGTTTCCGCCGTTCCTATGGCGGCAAGGATCTCGCAGAAGGTCGGCGCGGAATACGACCCGACGAACTTCCTGCTCATGAACGCTATGGGACCCAACGTTGCGGGAGTTATCGGCTCCGCAGTTGCGGCAGGCGTTCTCCTCAGCATCATTCCCTATTGATATATGTGATCACAGCACCGCGTCTGCTTTTTCGGAGCAGACGCGGTTTTTTTGTATATATTCCCGTCCGGCTAAAACACCTTGCCAAATTTTATTGAAAATGCTCCCCCGAAACGACAGCTTTCCCGCGCAGGGAGATATATGATATATATGGATAAAGAACATGGCAGGGAGTGCGGGGCGTGTACATATATGTTGATGTGCTTATCGTGACATCGGTCTATATAGATTATCTGGTGATAAAAGCCGCCGCCGCACTGCTCCACCGCCGTCCGCCGAACAGGAGGTGTATCATAGGGGCGGCAGCGGGGAGCCTGTTCTCGCTTTCGGTGCTGCTGCCGCCTATGGGAACAGCCGTATCCGTTCTTTATCGTGCGGTAACGGCGGCGGTGATCGTACTGATCGTTTTCGGCTTCGGTGATGTGCGCAGATTTCTTTGTACCGCGGGCACCTTTCTCGCGGTGAGCTGTCTGTTTGCGGGTATATGCCTGCTGATATCGCAGACGGCAGGCGGCATGATGCTCTGCCGCAACGGGGGAGTATATATAAACGTGCCGCTTGTCCTGCTGATATGCTCGACCGCCGCCGCATACGGCATTGCTGTGCTGATACGCCGCTTTTCGGTGGGGGACTGCTCCGACGGGAGATATATCGTCACCGTGCGTGCAAGGTGCGTATCTACCGGAGAAACCGTCACCGCAGAGATACCTGCATCAGCCGATACGGGCAATCACCTTGCCGACCCCGTTACCGGCGCGCCCGTGATAGTCTGCCCCGCGGATATGCTTCTGAAAATAGCCGATGCATCCGATATCGGAAGTCTGCCGCGGGGGTGGCGCGCCATTCCTTTCGGAACGGCGTGCGGCAGCGGTATCATGCCGATATTCCGCCCGGAGAGCATCAGCATACGCACCGAGGACGGCAGGGAAGATACCGTATGCACCGATGCCTATATAGGCGTATCTGCCGACAGAATGGAGTACGCCGTGTTCAATCCAAAGATATTCTTTTAGTGGAGGTGACCGGGATGTCGCTGTTCGCACGCTTGCGCGGGATGATAGAAAAAATATTCGGAAAGCTCTTTGTGCATGGAAAGCTGTATTATATAAACGGCGCGGAAACTCTGCCGCCGCCGCTTTCTGCCGCAGAGGAGGAGGAGTGTTTCCGTTTGCTGGAGAACGACCCCGAAAAAGCACGGGAAATGCTCATCGTGCATAACCTGCGGCTTGTGGTCTATATCGCAAGAAAGTTTGAATCCACGGGGATAGGCGTGGAAGATCTGATCTCTATCGGTACCATCGGGCTGATAAAGGCAGTGAATACATTCTGTCCGTGCCGCAACATAAAGCTTGCGACGTATGCTTCGCGGTGCATTGAGAACGAGATACTCATGTTCCTGCGCAAATCATCACAGACGCGGGCGGAGATATCGATAGACGAACCGCTGAATACCGACTGGGACGGCAACGAGCTGCTGCTGTCCGATATTCTGGGTACGGCGGAGGATACCGTGAGCGCAGGCATCGAAACGGGCGCGGAGCGCGAACAGCTTCGCTCGGCGGTATATCGTCTGCCGGAGCGCGAGCGTGAGATAATGGAAATGCGCTTCGGGCTGAAGAACGGGCACGAGCTGACGCAGAAGGAGACTGCCGATCTCATCGGGATATCGCAGTCCTATATATCGCGGCTGGAAAAGAAGATAATCCGCAAGCTGCGGCGGGAGCTGGAGGAGATAATGTGAGCGGAAAGCACGGTCCCGGAAATTGACGATCGATAATTGATGATTTATGTTTTTTTGTAAGGAAATGTCTGAAAACATCCGTGTTTGTCCTTTATTGGGCAGGCACGGTTTTTTTCGGCGATTATATGATCTGAGTCCTTTGTTATCCAAACACTACCCACAACTTAAGCGTAAAACGCGGCGTAAGCCGCGAGTAAAGTTTT
>CAMVPV010000059.1 GCA_947169455.1 uncultured Clostridia bacterium
CAGAGCCATGGCAATGAGGACAAGGCACATATTTTTTCAGTTTATATCTCTGCTGTATAAGTTTCCTCGCGGTAAACGCCTTCATAATTATTGTCGCCCTTATGAACGCCGGATATGGATACTATTCTTCTGCCGTTCTCAGTTCTTTCGCCTGTAATGTCCCATTCGTCAGCCTCAGTGCCGTACCAGATTACACTTCTGCCGCAAGTAATGCCCGGGATATAAACTCTGTCTTCAAGGACGTCTGACTCATCAGTCACATCCTTGAATCTGTGAAGCCTGCTGCTGCTTGAAAAAAACAGGGCGGTCGCAAATGCGGAGGCTATGCTCGCAAGACCGGACAGAAGACCGAACATAGTCACCTACGACAGCGCCGACAAGAAAAAGAAAATGGATATAATCTCGTTCGGGGATGTTCCCGCGACCGGGCTGACTACCTTCGCAACGATAGGGCTTAACCGCAAGGACATCGCGCTGACCTACGAGGAACGCAGCATACGCATCGAGCTTGTAGGGCTGTGCGATACGCGCTACACCGTGCAGTTCGCACACCTGATGAGCTCGGCGGCGTTTGAGATATTCGATATGCAGACCTGCCGCCCCGGAACGATAATACCCGGCGCAGCGGGGGCATACGTTCCCGACAGCGATATGAAGCATATACTTCTGAAGCCGCCGTTCGCATGGGACGACTGGTCAAGGCGCGTGCGGAATTTCGTGATAGAGGACAGGCAGATCGAATGGCTCATGCCGGTGCCCATCTCACAGGCGGAGGCTGAATTCCTGCGCGATAACGGCGCGGACAAGCTCGATGATCTGTTCGTTGAAAAGAATGTCGATATCGCAAATCTGCTCAGGCAGAGCGCGATATAGCTCCATAGGCACAAAATATAAATATTATCCGAAAGGCAAGTGTATCAATTATGGCAGACAATATGCAGGGTCTGAAAAGAGACCGCTACTGCGGCGAGGTAAAGGACACAGATACCGAAGTCACCGTGGGCGGCTATGTACAGAAAATGAGGAACCTCGGAAATCTTATCTTCATAGATCTCCGCGACAGAACAGGTATCGTACAGCTGGCGTTCAACGATTCCACCGACAGGGAGATATTCGAGAAGGCAGCCTCCTGCCGCACCGAATTCGTACTCCTCGTCAAGGGAAATGTACGCGAGCGTGAAAGCAAGAACCCCGATCTTCCCACCGGAAATATCGAGATATTCGTTACCGATCTCCGCATACTCGCAAAGGCGCAGACCACCCCGTTCGAGATACTCGACAACACCACCGCGTTTGAGGATCTCCGCCTCAAATACCGCTATCTTGATCTCCGCAGACCCACTCTCCAGAAAAATATCATGATGCGCAGCAAGATAGCCAAGACTGCACGCGATTATTTCTATGAGAACGGCTTCATCGAGATCGAAACACCGATGATGATACGTTCCACACCCGAGGGCGCGCGCGATTACCTCGTGCCGTCGAGGATACATCCGGGCAGCTTCTATGCGCTGCCGCAGTCCCCGCAGATATACAAGCAGCTTCTGATGATCGCCGGTTTCGACCGCTATATACAGCTTGCGCGCTGCTTCCGCGATGAGGATCTCCGCGCAGACAGACAGCCCGAATTCACACAGATAGATATGGAGATGTCCTTCGTCACCGAGGAGGACATCATGCAGATAGCCGAGGGACTTATCAGCAGGCTTTTCCGCGATGTTCTCGGCAGGGATGTACCGCTCCCGCTGCCCCGCATGACCTACACCGAGGCTATGGAGCGCTTCGGTTCGGATAAGCCGGATACCCGCTTCGGGATGGAGATAACCGATATATCCGACCTCGTTAAGAACAGCGGCTTCGGCGTATTCGCAAACGCAGTTGCAGACGGCGGTTCGGTGCGTGCTATCACCGCGAAGAACGGCGCAAAGACGCTCTCACGCAAGGAAATGGACAAGCTCATCGAATTTTCAAAGGGCATCGGTGCAAAGGGGCTCTCCTACATCCGCTGGACAGAGGATGCTCCCTCCTGCTCGTTCGGCAAATTCATGGCAGAGGGCGAGCTTGACGCCATCATCAAGGCAGTCGGCGCAGAAAAGGGCGATGCAGTCATCATAGCCGCCGATAAGAACAAGGTCGTTCTGCCCGTTCTTGGCGCGATACGCCTGAAGGTCGCAAAGCAGCTCGATATCATCCCCGAGGATAAGTTCAACTTCCTTTGGATCACACAGTTCCCGTTCTTTGAATGGAACGACGAGACAAACCACTGGGACGCTATGCACCACCCGTTCACCATGCCTATGGACGAATGTCTGCAATATCTCGATTCCGCTCCCGAGAAGGTATTCGCGAAAGCATACGACCTCGTGCTGAACGGCACTGAGCTTTCGAGCGGCTCCATAAGAATAACCGATTACGAATTGCAGCAGAAGATGTTTGAGTCGCTCGGTCTGACCGATGAGGAGATACAGACCAAGTTCGGATTCCTTGTTGAGGCATATAAATACGGCGCCGCTCCGCACGGCGGAATGGGCATCGGGCTCGACCGCCTTGCGATGATCATGTGCGGAACGGACAGCCTGCGCGACGTGACAGCATTCCCGAAGGTACAGAATGCATCCGAACTGATGTCCGGCTGCCCCTGCCCCGTAGATGAGGACAGCCTGAAGATACTCGGCATCAACGTTTCACAAGAATAACAGAGGTGAGGCTGTATGCAGATCTGCCGCAAATGCGGTGTTTCGGTCAGCGGCAGCA
Organism: uncultured Clostridia bacterium; assembly: GCA_947169455.1. The sequence goes on from CAMVPV010000059.1 coordinate 2,755, forward strand.
AAAGCTGCTGTCCGCTCTGTCAGGGCAAGCTGATAGGCGTTGCCGAACAGGATGCCTATCCGGATATCCCGCTCCCGAAGTATTCACGGCACTTTCTTTTCCGCACGATGACCTTCGCCGCGATAACCATTTCGGTGATAGTCTATGCACTTAATATGCTGATCGACCCCTCGTTCATGTGGAGCAGGATAGTCATGCTCGGTGTGCTGTGCGGATGGATAGCGGGCACAGTGGCGGTCTGGTACAGAAAGCGCATCATCAAGAACATCATGTGGGAGCTTATACTGATAGTCCCGATGTGCATCGCGTGGGATCTCAACACGTCGGACAGGCTGAGCTGGTCGGTGGACTTCGTGTTCCCGTGCATGGTCGCAGCCGCGGTACTGTCAACGTTCCTGATCTCCTTCATAATGAAGTACCCTCCGCAGGAATTCATAATATATATATTCCTGGAGTCCGTGTGCGGTCTGATACCCTTCGTGCTCGTGCTGAACGATATCGTCACGATAAAGCTTCCGTCGGTGCTGTGCTCTACGCTGTGTGCGGTGTTCATCGCCGCGATGCTTCTGTTCATGGGCAGAAGCACCGGCAGTGAGGTGAAGCGTAAATTTCATCTCTGATCGTGCCGGAGATAATGATACAAAAAATATCCGCAGTTGTTATTGCTTTCAGTAACAGCTGCGGAAATTTCAGCCCTCAGTACATACAGGCAATGACATCGGACAGCCTCACTGTATCATTCCCGCACATTCCCCGGCCCCCCTCTTCCCTTCCCGCTTCTTCTGCAGATTGGAGACCACCATTGTGCAGGATGCGTCGCCGGTGATATTCACCACTGTACGCCCCATATCGAAGATGCGGTCAACACCGGCAACCAGCGCTATGCCCTCGACGGGAAGTCCTACTGACTGGAGAACCATAGCAAGCATTACCATTCCGGCGCCGGGGACCCCCGCCGTACCTATCGAGGACAGCGTTGCAGTCATTACGATGGTCAGCATCTGCGGGAATGTGAGGTTTATCCCGTAGCAGGACGCGATGAATACCGCGCACACGCCCTGATATATAGCGGTGCCGTCCATATTGATAGTAGCGCCGAGCGGCAGCACGAAGGATGCGACCTCCTTGTCAGCGCCCATTTTCTGCGTACATTCGAGGTTCATCGGCAGTGTGCCCACCGACGAAGCCGACGAGAAAGCGAAGATTATCGCGGGCAGCATACCCTTGAAGAAAGCTATCGGTCCCAGTCCGCCGAGGATCTTTACCGACATGGAATATACCAGCACCGCGTGGACGACATAGCACAGATATGCCACCAGAAGCACCTTTGCGAGCGAACCGAGCACCGCCGGACCGTTTTCGGCGACTACGGGACAAAGCAGACAGAACACGCCGACCGGTGAGAGCGTCAGTATCATTTCCATAGCCTTCATGCAGATATCATTGACGGTGTTCACCAGTTTGAAATCCATCTCATCGCGCTTATCCGCGACAAGTATCAGTGCAAATCCGATAATGAGCGACGCTACTATGATCTGGAGCATATTTGCGGGAACAGTCCCACAAGCGTATCCATGAAATTGACTGTAGTCGCGGACGGCTCATAGGAAAGTTCGGAGGTGGAGAGCGCAGGGAATATCCCCTTGAAGAGATTGGAGAAGAAAAGTCCTATCGCCACGGCGAATGCAGTGGTGCACATATAGTACAGCACGGTCGTTCCGCCGATTGTGCCGACCTTCTTGATATCGCGCATGGACACGACGCCCGCCATTATCGAGAAAAACACAAGAGGACAGACTATCCATTTAACGAGATTGAGGAAGATCGTTCCGAACGGCTTGATGTAGCCGGTCGCTATTTCCGGAGCGCCGGTCATCGCTATACCGACGATGATCGCCAGTACAAGTGCGGCGAAGATCTGGACTGAAAGTGCCGGTCTCTTTTTTTTGGCTGCTGTTGTTTCTGTTGTTTTTCCCATAGTTTTTCCCCCTTTTTTAGGTTTGGTGAGTGCTTTTTTTCGTAACCGACAGATTACTATATAGAAATATTATACAATAAATTTACATATTTGTCAACATTTTTGCAGAATATGTCTCATCCGGATATATTACTTCGGCAATTAAATATCTATAATAAACATAAAACATTTTCCAATAGATACAGCTTTATGTTATATTTGATTTTATCGATAAATAATTGCCGAAGTAATAAAAACCGCGTCCTGTTGACCGGTACATCAACAGACGCGGTTTTGTTTTAAATATTCATATCATCCGTTCAAAAGCCTGCCGCCTGCTTATGCGAAGTAAGCTACGCCGCTCTCGAATATCTTCTGATCCTTCTCGCCGGGAACGTTCTTGCACACATCGGTGCCGATACGTTCGCTGTGACCCATTTTTCCGAGCACGCGCCCGTCGGGTGAAGTTATGCCTTCAATAGCATCCATAGAAGTATTCGGGTTGAAGCGGATATCCATGGAAGGCGTACCTTCAAGATCGACATACTGTGTCGCTATCTGACCGTTCTCGGCAAGCTGTCTGATGAGCGCCTGCGGTGCCACGAAGCGCCCCTCACCGTGGGATATCGCTATCTTATGGATATCACCCGGTTCGCAAGCCGCGAGCCACGGAGTTTTGTTGGATGCTATCCTTGTGCTCACCATCATCGACTGGTGGCGTCCTATCGTGTTGAAGGTCAGCGTAGGCGAGTCACCGGTCATATCTACGATCTTTCCGAAAGGCACAAGTCCGAGCTTGATGAGCGCCTGGAATCCGTTGCATATACCGAGCATAAGACCGTCCCGTTCATCGAGCAGCTTTGTCACGGCTTCCTTTATTGCGGGGTTCCTGAAGAACGCCGTGATGAATTTGCCGGAGCCTTCGGGCTCGTCGCCGCCGCTGAATCCGCCGGGTATCATGATCATCTGTGATCCGCCGACCGCCTTTGCAAAGTAGGATACACTGTCGGCAAGCGCTGCACCGCTGAGATTCTTGATAACTACCGTCTCGGGAACGGCACCTGCGCGCTCGAATGCCCTCGCGGTGTCATATTCGCAGTTGGTGCCGGGGAATACCGGGATGAGCACTCTCGGCTTTGCGAACGCCGCAGCGCGTGTGATACGCTCACCGGCGGTATATGTGTATATCTTCGCAGGCTTCTGGCTCTCCGTCCTGATATTGCACGGGAACACGGGTTCAAGGCGCTTTTCCCATGCCTGCTGAACGGTCGCCATATCCACCTTGTAATTGATATTGTCTATCTCGTATTCGGGGATCGTCTCACCGATGAGCTCCGCATAATCGGGAGCGTCGCCGTTCATCTCCACAATGAACGAGCCGTATCTCGAATAGAACAGCTTTTCGGTGGGCAGCTTTCTGGTGAAGCGGAATCCGATATGGTTGCCGAGCGACATCTTCGCTACCGCCTCGGCTACGCCGCCGAATCCTACCGCCCATACGGCTGCTGCGGCTTTCATGCTGATAAGCTCCTCGACCTTGCGGAAGCAGTCCCTGACGGAGGAGAATACCGGCAGATTGTTCTCGTCGTATTCGGGGGTGATTATTATGACCTTATGACCGGGCTTCTTGAACTCGCCCGAGAGCACTCGTCCGCTGTCCGCCGTAGATACCGCGAAGGATACCAGCGTTGCGGGAACATCGATGTTCTCGAATGTACCGGACATGGAATCCTTTCCGCCGATAGCGCCGCAGCCGAGCTCGAGCTGTGCCTTGTAAGCACCGAGCAGAGCCGCGAAGGGCTTGCCCCAGCGTGTGGGATTGTTCTGTGTCCTCTCGAAATATTCCTGGAAGGTGAGCCAGCACTTCTTGCTGCTGCCGCCCGCCGCAACGACCTTTGCTATAGATTCTATGACAGCCGCCACAGCACCGTGATAGGGGCTCTTGTCGGTGAGGTAGGGGTTGAAGCCCCAGCCCATTACAGAGCAGGTCTTTGTATCGCCCGAGAGTACGGGCAGCTTTGCAGCCATAGCCTGTGTAGGCGTGAGCTGATATTTTCCGGCATAGGGCATGAGCACCGTTCCTGCGCCTATCGTGGAATCGAAGCGCTCAACAAGACCCTTCTGCGAGCATACATTGAGGTTCGCCATGAGAGTTGCCCAGCTGTCCGCACAGTCGGAATACTCACGCAGCTGTGTGGTAACGGGCAGCGGAACATTTACGTCGGTATGCTTCTCGGCGCCGTTGCTGTTGAGGAACTCGCGGGAGAGGTCAACTATGACCTTTCCGTTCCATACCATTTTAAGGCGGGGCTCGTCGGCAACATCCGCTACCTTGGTAGCTTCGAGATTTTCGGCAGCAGCCGCTGCGATGAATTTTTCAGCATCTTCCCTGCGCACCACGACAGCCATTCTTTCCTGGCTCTCGGAGATAGCGAGCTCTGTGCCGTCAAGACCGTCATACTTTCTCGGAACAGCATTGAGGTCGATGACAAGACCGTCGGTCAGCTCTCCGATAGCGACTGATACGCCGCCTGCGCCGAAATCGTTGCAGCGCTTTATCATTCTGGTGACTTCGGGGTCACGGAAAAGTCTCTGGAGCTTTCTCTCCTCGGGCGGATTTCCCTTCTGTACCTCCGCGCCGCAGGATTCGAGCGATTCCTGTGTGTGCGATTTGGATGAACCTGTCGCGCCGCCGCAGCCGTCGCGTCCTGTGCGTCCGCCGAGCAGGATGACCACATCGCCCGGAACAAACACGTCTCTCGTCAGATTCATCGTCATTATTCTTTGTAATAAAATCATTTGCACACTTTACAGCAAGAGCATAAATAT
>CAMVPV010000060.1 GCA_947169455.1 uncultured Clostridia bacterium
ATATGTAGCTCCGCTTACGGTCGCTGACGGAGGATACATATATCGTTTTCCGACCTGCTACAAGAAGGGCTGCACATTTGAAGGCTGGTATTATGACAGCGCATTCACACGCAGAGCACAGGATACATATCCCGTTTACAGCGACACTGTCCTTTATGCAAGGTGGAGCACCAACGCACATACAGTTTCCTTCTCCACGAACGGCGGCGACTATGTTGCTCCCATTACCGTAAACGACGGCGGATATATCTCCCGTTTCCCGACCTGCTACAAAATCGGCTGCACATTTGACGGCTGGTACTACGACAGCACATTCACCCGCAGGGCACAGGACAATATCCCCGTATATAATGATACTGTTCTTTACGCAAAGTGGAACAGCAACAGCTATACCGTGACCTTCAGTACGAACGGCGGCGACTATGTAGCTCCGCTTACAGTTTCCGAGGGCGGATATATCTCACGTTTCCCGACCTGCTACAAGAACGGATGCACATTTGACGGCTGGTATTATGACAGCAGCTTCTCACGCAGGGCACAAGACACCGACCCGATTTACAGCAACACGACTCTCTACGCGAAGTGGACTGAAAACGCTGCTTACTTCACGGTATCGTTCAATTCAATGGGCGGCTCCTACGTATATCCCGTTACCGTGAAGAGCGGAGACAGAGTCAGCACTCCGTTCAGCCCGGTATATGAAGGCTATACCTTCGGCGGCTGGTACACCGACAGCTCGTTCACAAAGCAGTATAATTTCAATGACGCGGTCACCCAGAATATCACTCTCTATGCCAACTGGATAGCAAGCGCTGCTGCTCCGGCACCCGCAGCACCCGAATACAACTATAATGACGGACGCAGAGGAACAACAGATTCAAACGATGTACTCTCCGCTCCGCAGTACGGCTCCGCTTTCGGAAATTCCGGACTTACAGCGGCTGTATCGGGTCTGATAGGCGCACTTGTTGGAATAGGTGCCACACTCGTTATAAAGAGAAAGTAATATTTCACGATGTAAATATTATTTCGGACATTCCCGCTCCCGGAGCCTTCCGGGGGCGGATTTTTGTATTTGTTCATATTGCTGTACTTTACCTGTATATCTGCCGATTTCTTTTGCTGCTATATACAAACCCGTTTTTAAAGACTTTTTAAAAAGTTATGTATTATAATATTCACATAAGCTGAACAAAGGAGGAAAAGCGATGTTTTTCAGAATGATAAAGAAAGACCTGAAGGACAGCAAGGGGCTCAATGTCATACTGCTGTTATTCATGGTGATCGTATCCATACTTGCGGCTGCGGGCGCAATGCTGATGTTCGTGAATGTCCGTGGGATAAAGGTATCGCAGGAACGGTGCAATGCCGCGAACGGGTGCATAACCTACTATCCGTCGTCGGATGGGGCAGAGGAGGAGTACTTGTATTTTTTGGAAAAGATACATGAAAGCTGTCCCGAGGCGAAAACGGCGTATCAGGAGGTAATAGAGATAGCCTCCACAAATTTCGATTTTGAAGGAAAGGACGCAGATTATTTCCGGAACGGATCCAACGGTTTCACTATTTCGGCGATGCCCCGGGAAATGGACCTGATATATGATGACATGGACAGACCTTTTCAGGTAGAGAACGGACATATCTCGGTACCGAGAAAGCTGTCAAGGGAGACAGGGCTTTCGGTAGGCGACAGTATATCGTTCACCACACAGATGGGCAGGGTGTATGAATTTGAAGTGTCGCATATACACAAGGACCCTACCAAGGATTATATGGCAAGGTTTATCATTTCCGATGCGGATTACGAAGTTATAAGCGCAGATTCTCCGCATAAGCTCTACCTTATGTCTGTTCAGACCGGGTGTGATTCCGATAGGCGTTCCCTGACGATGCTGCTTCAGACCCTGTATGAGGATCCTGTCCTGAAAGATCACGTTGGTTCAGCACATCTCGACGGTCATGTGATGAGCAACAATGCGCTGGTATCGACACTTGTGTCGATGTTCCTTATGATAGCCGCGTTCTTCATGCTGCTGATAATAGTATTCACACTAAGGTTCAGCATACGCACCGCCGTCAAGAAGGAAGAACGTGAGCTCGGCATAATGAAGGCACTCGGCACTGATTCCGTATCGTTCAGATGGCTGTTCGCGGCGAAGTACATAGCTTTCGCGACAGTGGGCGGCGTAATAGGTCTTGCCGCAGGTATATTTGCGGGCAGATACCTTATGGACAATTTCTACTACAATATATCCTACCCGCTTTCGGGAATAGATTTGATACCTCCTGTCATTGCCGCAGCGGCGATAACTGTGCTGGTGATCATCTTCACCATGATCTCCATGCGCCGCATAAACAGGATATCCGTAATGGACGCTATACGCGGAGAGACAAGAGGAGAGAGCATAAGGCACGGAAGTTTCAGTCTGAACAACAGAAAAAAGATGAGCGTTCCGCTGTTTCTCGCACTCTCTGATATCCTGCTGAAATTCCGCCGCTATGTGCTGCTGCTGATCGCATTCACCGCAGGCTTCATCGCAATGATGATCTGCGTGCAGCTGCGTGAAACGGTCGTATCCAAGGATTTCATACAGAATTACTACACCTTCGGAGAGCTTGATTTTTTCCTCCGGGAATCACAGAGCCTGCTGATGGACTATTCGTTCGATACGGGAAATCCTGTTATCGCTGAGCGCAATATCAATGAGAAACTGAAAAAGAACAACATTCCCGCAGAGGTCACATTCTCAAAAGGCGAGCTCGCCAAGCTCATAGATGATAAAGAGACCGAATCGGTATATCTTGAATTCGGATTTGACCCGTCTGTGCTCCGCATCGTAAAGGGCGGAAGAACCCCGAAGCTGCGCAATGAGGTGCTGATGGACAAGTTCACTGCCGGAAGATACGGCTACGTGATAGGCGACAGCATTACGGTAGAGTACAATAAGATCTCGGAGGACAAACTGACTTACAGCGAGGTGCGTGAGGAATTCATTATTACCGGATTTACCGACCGCCTTACCGCGATGAATCAGATCGAGATAATAACGAGTGAGGCTTTCGACGACGGTGTTATAGGAAGCTGGGGCATAATCGGATGCAGGATAGATGCCCCCGAAAGTGAGAAGCCGAAATATGCCGCGCAGATAAAGGAACTGTTCCCCAATAATTATCTGCCGGGTGAAGAGGCCGGCAGCCATTTCCTCAAATTGTACGATATATTGTTCAGCTTCATGAAAAAAATGATGATAATCGTTGTGGCAGGAGTTCTCGCTTTCCTTACCGTGATGTATCAGTCGGTATTCATGAAGGACGAGGAAAATCAGATAGCCATGCTTAAAAGCTGCGGCTTCGATGATATCACAGTGATGAAATGGCAGTTCATCCGTATGATGATACTTGTCATCATTGGTGCGGTGCTTGCAGCTGTACTCATGCCCACGGCTGTGACATGGCTCACGCAGAAGGTGTTCACGGGTCTTGTGGGGCTCACGGTATGGAAATTCTCCGCCGGCAGACTGAGCTCTGCACTGTGGACTGCGCTGATCGTCATAGTTATAGCTGCTGCAGACGCACTCGTGCTGAGAGGAATAAGATCGATAGATATCTGGAGGATAAGAAATGAGTAATATACTTGAGGTAAAGGATCTCTGCAAGACCTATGTTACAGATGAATACAGCAACAATGTTCTGCGCAATGTGAATTTCACCATGCAGGAAGGCGAGTTCGTTTCGGTAATGGGACCGTCCGGCTCGGGCAAATCGACACTGCTCTACACCGTCAGCGGAATGGACAGTCTTACTTCCGGAAGGGTGATATTTGACGGCGAGGATATCTCTGCGCTGAACAGAAAGGCGCTTTCAAGGCTCCGCCTGCTGAAAATGGGATTTATATTCCAGCAGATGTATATGATGAAAAAACTGAGCATAATCGACAATATACTCCTTCCCGGCTTTCAGGCGAAGGACCGCCCCCGCAGCGAGGTGGTCAGCCGCGCAGAAAAGCTGATGCGCAGTCTCGGGATAATAGATACCGCAGACAGATATATGACCGAGGTATCGGGCGGTCAGCTCCAGAGGGCTTGCCTGTGCCGTTCGCTCATCAATTCACCGAAGATGATATATGCGGACGAACCCACCGGCGCTCTCAATCAGAAGGCTTCTATGGATGTTATGAACGAGCTGGTAAGGGCAAACAGCGAGGGCACGTCCGTTATGATGGTCACGCACAGTGAAAGGGTCGCATCCTGCAGTGAGCGCGTCATCTACCTCGTTGACGGAAATATACAGGGCGAGATAGTCCTCGGGAAGATGCAGTCGCCCGATGACATAGCAGTGCGTGAGAGAAAGATAAAGAATTGGCTTGACGAGATGGGCTGGTGAGGTGTATAATGAAAATATGCAGAACGATAGCTGCCTGTGCCGCAGCAATGATATTTGCCGGGTGCAGCCAGGCAGCAACATATAACGATGTCGTTTTCGCGGAACAGTGAGACAGCACTCTTACTTCTGTATCCGATACCTATGTTGATACGCCCGCGGTCTATGAAGATGACGGTATCCCCGATGAATGTCTCGGTACGTTTTCCTCCGATGACGGATACTGTGTCATAAAGAAAATGGAGCATTACTATGATGTTTCCATAGATTACGAAAATTGCACCCCCGCGCAGGCCGGCAGGGCATATGCCGAAGCAACACTGAAGGCATTCCCCGACTGTCATGAGATAACTGAGCCGTATCTGTATGAAAATATAATGAGCGGTTTCCCCGCGCTGAAGGACGATTATGATCCCGTTGAGGAAAGAATGTACTATCTTGCGGAAACACTGCGCCCTGAATACAAGGAAGAACTGTATGCTTTCGCGGAAGGACTTTCCGGCGGTGTTCACGGCTACGCAAAGGACGGTCACATCAGCTATGAGGAAGCACTCACGTTCAATCTTATTCCCGAGGGACTGCGCGGCACGGCTTGCTCGGCGCTCTCACTCTGGGGAGACAAGACTGCGACCGGAGAAAATGTAGCGGTCAGACTGCTCGACTGGCATCTCGGCAGTGACAATCAGATGTGTAAAATGCACGCGGTCATTCACGCGAACAAGGGCGAACGCTCCTATACAGGCATATCCTTCCTTGGTTTCATAAGCGTAGTCTCGGCAGTGAACGATGACGGCGTGTTCGGGGCGATACTCGATGTGGGGAGCGGTAACGAGCCATACATCTGCAAGGATAAGAAGTGTTATACCTACGAACTCAGATATGCGCTGGAGAATTTCAGCACAGCGGAAGAGGTCGGCAGCTTCATGGTGGAGAACAGTGCTGACTTTACCTGGAGCCATAACATTTACGTTACAGACAAAACACATAATTTCTGTGCAGAGGATGCTGCCGGGGCTCTTCAGGATAAGGGCGGGGGATTTTCCGTACTCCGCGACTGTGATACTCCTGTCATGGAAAAACTGAAATGGGACAGCAAGGACAGCTTGTGCATCGTGAATTCATTCGCTTCAAAGGGAAATCAGGACGGGTTTTTCGGAAACAGCAATAACATAGTGAGATTTGAAAAGTACAATGAATGGGTGTCGTCGGGGAGCAGATTCACACTCGGGCAGATAAAGACCATGCTCACCCGTGAAAAGGTTGACCAGGGCAAGGATGATGACGAAGCCCGCGTCAATAATGTGCGCAATCAGGGGACCGTGCAGATAATAATAGTTGATTACAGCACGGGAAAGGTCCAGGTCAGCTTTACGGGTGCAGACGGTCCTTCCGATGATGTTGTCTTTACCGATATAGGAAATTATTGAGGGGACTATAATGACGGATATACTGATAATCGAGGATAATGAGGAACTGAGCGGTCTTGTTGTGGATTTTCTCCGAAGAGAGGGATTCTCGGCAGAGCAGGCGGGAAGTGCGGAAAAAGGCATAGAAATGCTTGAGAACGGCGCTTATCGTATGCTGCTGCTGGATGTGATGCTCCCGGGGAAGGACGGCTTTGAAGCGCTTGCCGAAATTCGGAAAACGAGGAATATCCCCGTGCTGATGATGAGCGCGAAGAACGATGACGACAGCAAGATACTCGGCATGGATATCGGAGCGGACGATTACGTTGAGAAGCCGTTCTCGATACCCGTGCTCACCTCGAAGATCAGGGCGCTCATGCGGCGCAGCTACGAGACTGCTGAAGACAAGCAGATGATCTCGGCAGGGGGGATATCCGTAGATATAGGTTCGAGAAAAGTATATAAGAACGGCGGAACGGTCGATATAAAGGGCAAGGAATTCGATCTGCTGGTGTATCTTATGAAAAACCCCGGAAAAGCCCTGCGCAAGGAACAGATATTCAACAGCGTATGGGGTGAGGATTGTTTCAGTGAGATGTCCTCGCTGAGCGTATATATAAGCTGGCTCAGGGACAAGATAGAGGACGACCCGCACGATCCGAAGCTGATACAGACGGTATATAGGGTCGGCTACCGGTTCGGAGACGGAAAATGAAGTCATTTATCATGAGGATGTTCGCTGTGCTCGCATTGATCGCAGCTGCAGGTTTCATAATGAAAACTGAGGCTGACAATATCATCTCCTCAAAGCACGGTGAGAGAAGGATAGTCGTACAGCGTATAACCGATGAGATAGGACAAAAACTTGCCGCAGACAGCGATACTGCCGCTGCTCTGGATGAGGTGTTCTATTCAAGGCGTTCTGAATGGGAACAGCTCTACGGAAAGGAAAACAGCCCGCTGGATATCGAGATCATATCAGCTGCCGGCAGTAAGAATGCTGTCATCGGCGGTGGAAATACGATGATATGCTGTATATATGCTGATGAGGAGCCTGCAGGGCTTGCGGTATATCACTTTGAGGACACGATATACAGCGGTGTGATATTGCTTGTATATATCTGCCTCGGGCTGTGCGCAGCGGTGATAATTATATATGCTGAGTGGGTGCGATACAGGCTGATCCGCCCGTTCACGAAGCTTTCCGATTACCCGGAAAGGCTTTCAAAGGGGATGATCACAGAAAAGCTCCCCGAAGACAAGGACAGATTTTTCGGCAGATTTATCTGGGGCATGAATATGCTGTCTGACAAGCTGGAGAATGACAGGCAGATGATACGCCGCGTCTCGCTGGAGCGTGAGAAGTTCGTTACCGCACTTGTTCACGGCATCAAGACTCCTGCGGCGAATATAAAGCTGCTGTCCGAAGCTATATCCACGGGATTGTATGATCCCGACGGCAAAATAAACGAGAAGGATGCCGAGCTTGCCGGGAAGATAGAAAAAAATGCGGACGAGATCGAACGCCTCGTAAAAGAAGTGATCGAGGCGGAGAATACTCTTGTTTTCGATTACGACCGCGACGCAGAGCCGTTCTATACACACTGCATGAACGCTATTATCCGCGAGGAATATTCAAACTGCATGAAGGTA
>CAMVPV010000061.1 GCA_947169455.1 uncultured Clostridia bacterium
AACGGTGAGGTCGTCGCCATACAAATGGGCGATTATGTCGATGATCTTTACATTTTGCCAAGTCTGAAAGACTAAACCTCTCCAAAAACCGAATAACATATTCACAATGACCCCCCGCACAAAAAAGCGGGGGTCATTTTTTTATCAATACGGCAATATTGATGTTGACTTGCAGAAAAAAAAATGTTATAATAGTGATATATGCAGCTTGGAGGACGGATATATGTCATTTGTTGTTGTCGATGGGCTGGACGGCTTCGGAAAGACCACGCAGTTCGAGGCTTTAAGGTCGCATTACGGCGAAAAGGATACCATATACATAAGCTTTCCGGATTACGAGCGCAGCTCATCTGTGCCCGTGAAAATGTACCTTAACGGAGAGATATCCTCCGACCCCGACGATATAAACGCTTACGCCGCATCGAGCTTCTATGCGGTCGATAGATACATCAGCTACCGCCAGGTGTGGGAAAAGTCCTACCGCGCCGGCAAAAATGTCATCGCAGGGAGATATGTCAGCTCCAATGCGATACACCAGATGGGCAAGCTGCCCGAGAGCGAGTGGGACTCGTTCCTCGCATGGCTGAATGATTACGAACATACCAAAATGGGACTTCCTGTCCCGGACAGGGTGATCTTTCTCGATATGCCCACCGAAACCGCGCAGAAACTGCTTTCCCGCCGCTACGGCGGAGATGAGGAACGGAAGGATATCCACGAGAGCAAGCTGGGATATCTCATACGGTGCAGAAGATCGGCTCTTTATGCCGCAGAGAAATGCGGTTGGAGCATCATAGACTGCGCGGATGAAAACGGTGAGCCGTACCCCATTGAAAACATCACGGAAAAACTGATAAGCATTATTGACGAATTGTGATATTCCCGGTATATAATCAATAACGAAAGGAAACAATAGCTATGATATATCTTTTTCTTGCAGAAGGCTTTGAAGAGACCGAAGCGATAACCCCCGCAGACATCCTCCGCAGATGCGGCAAGGAGCTCCGCACAGTGGGCGTGGGCGGCAAAACGATAGTTTCCTCCCACGGTTTCCCGATAGTGTGCGATATGACCGACGACGAAATATCGCTCGATGATGCACTTGAAATGGTCATTCTCCCGGGCGGCAAGAAAGGCACCGAAAATCTCGAAGCCTCCGGAACAGTCGGCAAGGCTCTGGAATTCTGCCGCGACAACGGCCGCTATATCGCAGCTATCTGTGCCGCTCCGAGCATACTCGGACACCGCGGTATGCTCGTGGGGAAGAAGGCTGTCTGCTACAAGGGCTTTGAGCCCGAGCTCAGCGGCGCGGAGGTGCTTGACTGCCCTGCTGTCGGAAAGATCATCACCGCCAGAGGTGCGGGAGCATCGGTCGAATTCGGACTGAAGATCGTTGAAGCGCTCATCTCACCCGAAAGATCGGCAGAAATAGCCGCACAGATACTCTTTGCCGGAAACTGAAATGGATCTGCGCATCTACAAGAAGGAACTGCGCAGCCGGTTCAGAAAGCTGCGCTCTGAGACCGACGCCGAAACAAAGCGCGTCCGGGATGAAAAAATATTCGCGAGGGTGATATCCTCGCGCAGCTACCGCAGCTGCACCACCCTGCTGACCTATGTATCCACAGATATCGAAGTAGATACAAAAAAGCTGATATCGCGGGCGCTGCAGGACGGCAAGACCGTCGCGGTGCCGAAATGCACAGACAAGCGCGGTACTATGCTGTTCTACGTGATAAACGGCTTCGGTGACCTTGAAGTGAGCACGTACTCGCTGCTTGAACCGAAAACGGATATCTGCCCCGAACTTACTGATATTGAAAACTCGCTCTGTATAGTGCCCGGGCTCGTGTTTGATATGAACGGCTACCGCCTCGGCTACGGCGGCGGCTATTACGACAGATTCCTGTCCGCACACCCCGGTATGCACAAAATGGGCATCTGCTACTGCTGCTGCACCGTACAGAAGCTTATACCGGGCTATTACGATTCTCCCGTAAATTCGCTCGCAACAGAAAAATATATGAGAACATTCCCGTAACAAGTCAAACGGAGGATAAGATGGACGAAAGAGAAAAGATAGAAAACGAAGATCCGGACGGCGGCTCCGATAATAACGATGCCGACATCGAGGAGCTCCGCAAGCTGATAATGTCCGGCACAGGCAAAAAGCGCGAAAAGCGCCTTGCCGCAATGAAAGCACAGCAGGCTCTAGAAGCGGCGCCCGAACCGCCCTCTGTGATACCTGAACCTGATGCCGAAGCCGTTATTCCCGACAGTGATATAGATATGGATATCAATGTCGATGATATCATTGCCGGAGCACAGCCCGCCAAAGAGACCCCGGATGATACTGCGGAGGGAACTCCCGCAGAGGAAGAAGCTCCGGGTATCATGCCGGATATAATCCTGCCCGGCGTATATGGAGAGATCGAGGAAGAAAAGCAGCCGGAGCCGGAAGAGGAAGAAGAGATAACGGAATATCCGGATGAAAGCGATGAGTATTACGATAATATCCCCGATGAAGAAATGACCGACGAGGAATACGCCGACAGCTTCGACTATTCGGATATGTACCGCGAGCTTGAACGCAGCCGCAGGAAAAAGCGCCGTTCCAAAAACAAGGGCAAGCTGGTGTTCGGGCTCATCCTCACCATGTTCATAATATGCATATCGATATTCATAGCGGTATTCGTCATAAGGGCAGCCCGTGACATCACCGGCATAGACCGCGACGAAGGACAGGTCGTCATTGAGATACCCGAAAACAGCACCGCCGCCGATATCGCAGCGATACTCTATGAGGAAGGCGTCATCGGCGATGAAAAGCTGTTCATCATGTTCTCCCGCACAAAGGACGCCGACGCCGGATATATAGCCGGCAGCCACGTACTTTCGAGAAATATGCCCTACGATGCTATCATTGAAGCGCTGCAGCGCACCGAGGAGACCGAGGAACGCGAAACCATCGATGTCACGTTCCCCGAGGGCATAAGTCTCTATGACGCTGCCAGAAAGCTCGAGGAAAGCGGTGTATGTGAAGCCGACAGGTTCATCTACATTTTCAATTCATCGTCATTCGGCTTCGATTTCGAGAAGAAGGTCAGCCCCAGCCCCGATAAATTCTGCAAAATGGAGGGGTACTTCTTCCCCGATACATACAGCTTCTATATCGACGAGGAGCCGGAGGCAGTCACCAAGAAGATCTACCGCAATTTCGAGAATAAGATAACCCCCGATCTCTACGGAAGGATGAGTGACCTCGGATTGTCGCTCGAAGACACTATCACGCTCGCTTCGATGATACAGGCAGAGGGCAACAATCCCAGGGATATGAAGAAGATATCCTCCGTATTCCACAACAGGCTGAAAAGCAAGGATCTCCCGAAGCTCCAGTCCGACCCGACCACGAAGTACGTCGAAGAGGTCATCAAACCGAACATCGAAGTGCCGAACGAGAAGATGTACACCGACTACGATACCTACAAGAGCGAAGGGCTTCCGCCGGGAGCGATATGCAATCCCGGCATAGATGCGATCAAGGCTGCGCTCTATCCGGATGAGACAAATTACTATTACTTCTGTGCCAATATCGATACAGGAGAGGTATTCTATGCGGAGACACTCGAAGAACACGAGGATAACCTCATAGAAGCGGGTATCGTTAAGGGAACACCCAAAAACGAGAAGAAGAAAAAGAAGAAGTCCGGAGAAAACGCCGAAGGAGCAGATGATACTGCATCCGGAGAAACAGAAGAGTAATCGATAGAATGAACAATATTTTTGATAATACGGAAGTCCTCGCGCCTGCGGGCGATGAGGAAAGGTTCCGCGCAGCGCTTGATTTCGGCGCAGATGCGATATATCTCGGGCGTGAGACATTCGGCATGAGATCCGGTCCGAAGAATTTCACATACGACGGGCTGAAAAACGCCGTCACGGCGGCGCACGCAAAGGGCGTGAAGGTCTATCTCACCTGCAATACCCTGCCGCGCAATCATGAGATACCCGAATTCCGCGAATTCATGGAGGAAGCCGCCGACTGCAGGGTAGATGCGGTCATCGCCGCCGATCTCGGCTTGCTTTCGCTGATAAAGGAATATACCCCCGATATGGAGATCCATATGTCCACGCAGACGGGCATCGTGAACTATGCCTCAGCGCGTGAGCTTTACTCGATGGGCGCAAAGCGCGTGGTGCTCGCGCGCGAGCTCTCCCTTGATGAGATCGCCGAGATACGCGCAAAGACACCATCCGATCTCGATATTGAGGTATTCGTGCACGGCGCCATGTGTATGTCCTTTTCGGGCAGGTGTCTGCTGAGCCAGTACCTCACCAACCGCGACCCCAACCGCGGAGAATGTGCACAGCCCTGCCGCTGGGGATACTATCTCATGGAGGAGAAGCGCGAAGGACAGTACTTTCCCGTATTTGAGGACGAGAAAGGCACGTATATCCTCAATTCAAAGGATATGTGCATGATAGACCATATCGCCAACGTCGTCAAGGCAGGTGCCATGAGCCTCAAGATCGAGGGACGCGCTAAATCCGCATACTATGTCTCGGTGATAACGAACGCCTACCGCATGGCTGTCGATATGCTGAAAAACGACCCTTCCGCAAAGATACCGGACTGGCTGCATGATGAGGTGTTCAAGGTGAGCCACCGCAGCTACTGCACGGGATTTTTCTACGGCGTACCCGAGAACAGCCAGTATTACGCCGACAGCGGATATATACGCGAATACGATGCTGCCGCAGTTGTGGAGGAATGCCGCGGCGGCAGACTTTACTGCGTTCAGCGGAACAAATTCCTCGCGGGCGACAAGGCGGAACTGCTCTGCCCCGGCAGGAAGTTCACTGAATTCACAGCGGAAGATCTCCGCGACGAGAACGGCGAGCCGATAGAAAACGTATGTCACGCAGCAATGAGATTTTCCATGCTCTCTCCCCTGCCCGACGGCGAAGTACATCCCAATTCGATAATACGCACACCAAAAATACAATAAATCTGGAGTCAGTAAATTGGTTTTTTCCGATCTTATTTTCATATATCTGTTTCTGCCGGTATGCCTTCTTTGCTATAATATTTCCGGCAACATCCCCTTCCGCAATACGATACTCGTACTATTTTCGTTCCTTTTCTACTCCTTCGGAGAGCCGGTGTGGGTGGTGCTGCTGCTGGTAAGCTCGCTCACCGACTACTGCTGCGGACTGTTCATCGAAAAGCACCGCGAAGAAAAAAAAGCCGTGCTGGGGCTTATCACCTCACTGGTGATAAATCTCAGCCTGCTTTTTGTTTTCAAATACAGCGGATTTGTCATCGGCGAGATAAATTCCATTGCGGGTACGAATTTTGCCGTTCCCGCCATACGCATATCATTTTATACTTTCCAGACGATCTCCTATACCGCTGATGTCTATCGGAAAAAAGCCGAAGCACAGCACAATTTTCTTGATTTCCTGCTGTTCGTTTCAATGTTCTTCCAGCTTGTGGCAGGTCCCGTCGTCCGATATACCGATATTTCCGCACAGATAACCGAACGCAGGGTCTCTGCCGATGATATCAGCGCGGGAATATACCGCTTCATAGCGGGTCTCGGCAAAAAGGTGCTCATAGCAAACGTGACCGGCGAGATCACCGCCGCTACGATAGAATCGGGCGAGCCCGCATCGGTGCTTGCTGCATGGACGGGAGCGGTCATGTTCGCCTTGCAGATCTATTTCGATTTTTCTGGCTATTCCGATATGGCGATAGGTCTGGGGATGATATTCGGTTTCCGTTTTCCCGAAAACTTCAATTACCCGTATATATCGCGCTCCGCATCGGAATTCTGGCGGCGGTGGCATATATCCCTCGGAACGTTCTTCCGCGACTACGTCTATATCCCTATGGGCGGAAACAGAAGGCATCAGATACTGAACATCGCGGTGGTATGGTTCCTCACTGGACTGTGGCACGGCGCCTCATGGAATTTTATCCTCTGGGGACTTTATTTCGGAGTGCTCGTAGGCATCGAAAAGCTGTTCCTCGGCAAGGTGCTCGAAAAACTGCCCGTCCTCTCGAATATCTATCTGATAGCGGCTGTGCTTTTCGGGTGGCTGCTGTTCTACTTTGAGGATATGGGCAAAATGGCAGGCTGTCTGTCCGCAATGACAGGCACAGGCGGCGTTGAGCTTACCGACAGCATAACGGTATCGATGCTGAAAAACAACCTCTATGTTATAATAGCCGCGGTCGTGCTGTGCTGTCCGATATACAGGATCATCTCGGAAAAGCTGATAAAGGCAGAGGATAACTCCGCCGCAGTCTGCACACTGGTCACAGCCGTAAAAATACTGTTCTTTGCGGCTGTGTTGGCGGTATCTTCGATAATGCTCGTCAAGCAGTCGTATAATCCGTTCCTCTATTTCAGATATTGATACCGGAGCGATCAACAGTTCATTTTTTGGCACAGGAGCGCTGCAATGATCATAAAATTCTATGACACAGGCACGATAGATGACAGTCTGCTGAAGTTCGCCGTAATAATTTCAAGATATGACGGTAAATGGGTATTCTGCAAACACAGGGAACGGGAGACCTATGAAATACCGGGCGGTCACAGGGAACCGGGTGAATCTGTCGGTGAAACGGCAGAAAGGGAACTCCGCGAGGAGACCGGCGCGTCCGGATACACAATAGCACCTGTGTGCGTGTATTCGGTCACGGGCAGGAACCGCGTGAACGATACCGGCGGGGAAATGTTCGGTATGTTATATTTTGCAGACGTTACGGGATTTGAAACGGAGCTCCATTCCGAAATGGAAAAGGTGATGATTACCGATGAGATACCGTCCGCACTGACATATCCGCTGATACAGCCCGAGCTGATAAAAGAAGCAGCACAGAGAGGATATATTACTTCGGCAATTAAATATCTATAATAAACATAAAACATTTTCCGATAGATACAGCTTTATGTTATATTTGATTTTATCGATAAATAATTGCCGAAGTAATATATGATCTGATCGCAGGAAGTGAGAACAATGTATTATATCATAAGCGAAACGCTCGAACCCGCAGGGAAAGATATTCTTACAAACAGAACAGGACAGTACGTCGCCATTATCACCTCCGGTGAATGGGAGACGGACTGTGCGCTGTACGATATGGGGATAGACCTTGAGACTGATACTACCGATATCCGCACCTCCCATGCCGTGGAAAACTACGACTCCATCACCGGCGCTTTCTGCATACCGGACCGCCGCAATTTCTGGGAGGAGAAAAAGTTCGCCTTTGCGCTGGACGAAAAAGGGATAGTATTCATCGACGACAGCGGCGAGGTGCAGAAGATGATCGATGATATGCGCGTGAACAAGAAATGGCGCTTTCCCGGACTGGAGCGCTTCCTATACGATTTTCTCG
>CAMVPV010000062.1 GCA_947169455.1 uncultured Clostridia bacterium
AATCATGCTATTCATTAACGACGCGAGAGCGGCTGCGGGGACGCCCCGCCCGCGCTTGCTCATGAAAGAACAAACGCGGGTATAACAGAACAACTATCTATAAATTGTCAATTGAGCAGCGCGGAGTGCTCGCCGCCGCAGTCGTTTATGTAAAGCGCCCGGCTGAGCTGCATGGCGATATATTCGCCGCGGTTGTATATCTCATTCGTCAGCTCACAGACGAACAACCCGTATATCAGATCCTTGAAGAACAGCGCATACACGGTAAATCCGCGGCACTTCGAGATGAGCTCGTCCCGGCGGAATATCTCGCTGATTTTGCAGCGCTGCCGCTCCTCGTGTATGATGTTCAGCTCACCCGAAAGCATGACGCAGTGCAGCTTTATGTATTCCGGAAAGACCATCCCGGACGGGTCGTAATGCACCGGCTCATCATACAGATACAGCGCGGCGTTCTTCGAGCCCAGCTTGTCGATATTGCCGACTATCCTTCTGAGATTTTCCTTCCGGTCACCGTGATCCGGAACGCTCAGCGTAAGAAAGTGCCGCATTTCCTCGCGTCCCTCGGTGATGCCCCTGTTCCTTTCTATCTGCATATCCGCAAGCTTGCATATCGCATCGTTCCGCATACGCTGGAAAAGCCTGTTGACCCACGTCATCGAGGATGCCGTGCGGACGAGCACGTTCAGATTGCCCTGGAGCTTTTCGATGCACTTGACGAACCTGTCCGCATCGGTGTACTCCATAGCGCCCTTTTCAAAGAAGATATCTATCATGCGGGTGACCTCGCCGAATTCCTCGATGCTCATATACCTGTTCTTCATCGAGCGGAACATACGGCTCAGTATCTCGTAGAAAAGCCTTCGCAGATTGACCGGTTCCCTGTCCCGCTGTTCATTTTTGTAGCGGTAGAAGCAGTCGTCGAACATACGGTAGAAGAATGGCGTATCGGCGCGGACTATCTCCGCCATCGAGTAATCGTACATCTCGTATATGAACGATTCCCTTCCGTAGAGCCGCGTCGGCACCTTCGCGGATGTGACCTCATCGCCGTCCGCCATACGGCAGATCAGTTCGAGCGCCTTCTGTCCGAGGGTGACGTTATCGCACCCGATAGAGGACAGCGACGGCTTCATCCTGCCCGCAAGATGCATATTGTCGAAGCCGAACACCAGTATATCCCTGCCGGGAACGAGCCCTCGCTCCTCCATAGCGGCATACAGCCCGACCGCAACTGCGTCGTTCACGCAGAACACCGCCTGTGCGCGCGGGTTCCTGTCGAGCAGTATCCCCGCCTCCCTGATGCAATCGACTGACATATTCGTGGCGATGCAGCTGTTTTCGTCATACTTCACACCGTTCTCATCGAGCAGGCGGAAGAATATGCTCCGGCGCTCTTCGGCGTCGATATTTCCCTCGTACCCGCCGAGCATACATATCCGCGTGAGCCCCATGACATTTACAAGGGTATTGACCGCCTCGCATATCCCTGTCTCGTTGTCATAATTGACCGAAACGCAGTCCTTCATGGCGGTGCAGATATATACCTTCGGTATCTTGTCGTAGCTCTCACCGATCATTCTCGCAAATTCGCGGTCGCGTTTCTCGTTCATGCCGCCTATCTGCACTATGAACCCGTCGATATCGGATACGCCGCACAGCTTATATACCGAATTGAACACATCCTCGTAAAAAAGGAGCGTATCGGGCACATCGGCATCGGGACTGCTCCGCCCTCCGAAAACCACAAGGCGGACGTCATTGTTCTCGGGGAGCGCATTGCGTATGCTGCGTATCAGTTCCCCCGAAAACTCGGTAAAGATATTTTCAAGTATCAGCCCGATGACTTTTTTATGCTTTCTTTTTCCTTTCATATCCGACCTCACACATCTATATCGGGCGACGGTCTGGAGAATAGATATCCCTGTGAGAAATCCGTCTCAAAATCGAGCAGAAGATCCTGTATGTCCTGGTTTTCAACATACTCTGCAACTATCGAGACATTTCCGCTGCTCAGCCTTCTCCAGCCCGAGATCAGCGCGATGAGGTTGGCAGACTGTTCATCCTCGCAGCATTTTCGCACTATCGAGCCGTCTATTTTGAGATAATCGGTCTGTATGCTCGCTATATGCTGGAGATTTGAGTAGCCGCTGCCGAAATCGTCGATAGATATCTGACCGCCGAGGTCGTGTATCTTATCGACAAACACAACGAGCTCGTCGTAGTCGCTGATATCCTCGTTCTCAAGTATCTCGAACACGAAGTTCTTCGGGTACTTGGCGGTGGAGAGGAATTCATATATGAAATCGGTGATGCGGCGGTTGGTTATGTCCCTTATGCTGAGATTTATGCTGACGCTGGCGCTTTCGGAATCCTTGAAGCGGTCGAACACCTTCCTCATCATCATCTCGGAGAGAGAATCATACAGCAGACCGAACGACCGCGCAACATCGAGGAACTTATCGGGGTAATACACCTTGCCGTTCTCATCCTCAAGGCGCATGAGTGATTCATAATGGGTTATCCGCTTCTTCTTGTTGTCGTATATCCCCTGATAGTAGGGTATAACTTTATCATGCGAAAGTGCATAGTTGATGACATTTATCATGTGATAGCGCTCGCGTATGCTCTCCTCGTCAAGCTGACCGAGCCGCGCATCGCGCACGTAGAACTGCACGTTCTTGCGCATCATCTCTATCCTTGCGGAGATATATACCGAATTGACGTTCTCGGCGGTGCAGTCGTCTATCACGCAGAAGCCGGGAACTATCGCGATGAATTCCTCAGACGCTTCAAACAGCTCCTTCTGGAGCTCTTCCATATCACTGACGAAATCCGAGAGCGCGACCATGTACGAGGGCGCTCCCACTGCGATATGCCAGTCATGGAGCAGATACATCGTGTAATGGTGAGCCTTGGTGAAGCTTTTGCATTTGGACAGATAATTGCCGTAGGTCATGCGGATAAGGTGCTCCGGGAACACCATTTTCATGCTCGATGTATCATACACATCTATCATGCATATCCGGTCGTAGCCCTTCAGCTTTATATCGACGCTCATAGCGGCGGCGTTGGGTATGTCCTCGTTCTCGGAATAGAACAGCTTCATCTCACAGTCATGGACGAATCCGCGCAGGCTTTCAGCGGCGGCGGTATCCTTGTTGTGGACGTACTGGTTCTCGATATCCATGAGATAGCTGAGCAGCTTCCTGTTGTCGGCTGCAAGCGAGTCGGTATGTGAGAATGCGTATGGATTGTATTCCTGCGTTGCGGGCTCCTCGCCGATGACCGACATTACGAACGAGCAGTTCGCAAAGGTGTTGCGCCCGTTCACATGGGCTATCTCGCCCTCGGTGATGCAGCCGCACATATTTGAATTCTCGTAAGCGGATATCTCCCACTTCACGCAGTTGGAATATATCATCGAGCGCGCTATGCAGGAGTAGCCGAAGATAGTCTCTGCTTTTTCAAAGTTCTCTATCCTGCGGAAAAGTGCACGGTTATCGGAGATTATCTTGCGGTCGTAGATGAATGCGCGCTTTATCTTCTTGCCGACGAGAACATTGTGGTTCGCGTTTATCATTTCCCGCTCGCATGAGATGTCGAGGTCGGGATGAGCCTCGTAGAAGCGCATATTCACGGGCTCGCGCACGGGGAAAGCCTCAGCGAGGCTGCTGTCCTCGGAGAAGCGCACGAATATCGGTATGTCGCTCGCGTCGGAATAGACATACGGGAACAGGTTGGTGAGCTCGGGCTTGTTTTTCAGCTCATCGCCGATGCCCCTTCGGTATTCGGCGGCAGCGTCCTTTCCATCTACGGAGAGGACACAGGTGCTGAACGTATCGGTTATCTCGGATTCCTCGCCTATGGTCTGGACGCCGGTAGCGTAGGAGGTATAGCTCTCCACATCGCTGCCGCCTATCGAGGCGGCGATGAGCGCCTTGTCCGACCAGCCCGTTTCATTGAAAACGAAGCCGGAGTCGAGGAACTTCTTGAGATTTATCTCGGAGGTATTCGCAAGACCGCCTATCATCTGCACGCCCGGGAAATACTCATTGCATTTTTCCACGAACTCATATACATCGAGATATTTTCCGGTGAGGAAGGTGAGCATCAGCCGCGTGTCCCTCTTTATGACCGCATCGCTCACCCTGTCGCACAGGGTATCCGGCGGGAGCGGCTTTCCGTTATCAGGATCGAAGGTAGGTATCATCGCGGAATGTATATACCCCCTGGACATCTGCGTGACCGAGATGAGGCACTGGTTCTGCGACAGTTTTCCCCAGCTTATTATAGCGGAGGTGCTTGTTCCGAAAATGCTGGCGCGCGGGCATATATTCTTTATGAAGCGCGCAAGATCAACGGCTTCTTCCTCGGTATGGATAGCTGTGTGTATCCTTATGAGGATATCGCCCTTGTTCAGGTCAAGCGCGAGCTGGCTCATCGTTTCTGCGAGCCTTGCCTTTGATATATACTGAAAGTTCCATGTAAACATCTGAAAAACCCCTTGGATTACGGAGATCGTTCCGGAGACTTGTCATGCGGGAGCGGATATGTACAGCGCCCCGTGAAAGCCGGCGGTATCATTTCGTCTTCTTTGTTTTCTTGCCTTTTCCTTGATCCGGCTTTTCTCCTATACACTCAAGCACGATATTCTTGAGGTATCTTCCGGGCGTAGTTTCATTTTCACTGCAGAACTGCCTGAATTTTTCCGCCTCCTCGGTGCGCAGGCGGCAGGTGAGAGAACGCATATTCTCCCTGTCCCATTTGCGCGAGGCTTTCTTCTGATTTTCCGATACCATTGATCATCAGCTCCTGTCCGATATTATACGGTTCAATAATTGTTGTGACACCTGCCGGATAACGTTACTTAACTAACATTATACCACATAATGCACAAAGTTGACAGTATCAAACTGACCAAAATTTTACACAATGTTTTATGCACTTTTATTCCGGACACGATGCACCCACCGTCAGCAGCATATCGCCTTGACAATTCATAAAAAGTATTGTAAAATGTTTTTTGGAAATTATATTTATTATGCTTTTTTTACGGAGGTAATAATATGCCTGACAATAATAATAAACCGCGTGCGCGCGAAAAAAACGTCACCTCGGGCGGAACGGGCGTCCACAGGAAAGAGCAGGGGCTCGGAACAGGTCCCGTAGGTCAGGGGGGCGCCGGCTTCGGAAACGGCGGCGGAGGCGGTAAAGTCAGCCGTGCTGCTGCGGGCGGCGGTATCTCCGCTATCGCCGTGATAGCTTTTCTGCTGGTAAGGTTCCTCGGCGGAGGCGGCGGCGGAGAGATGAGCTCCGGCGGCGACTATCCCACTGACTACTCCGACAGCGGCAGCGCTCCCGCATATACACAGACAGCTCCGGCAGCGCCCGCAAGCGCCGATACCTCGGTAGCGTCCGGCTCCCGCGGGAAATATACACAGCTGCTCGGCAACAACAGCGATACCGTCACCATAATGATATATATGTGCGGCACCGACCTCGAATCCAAATACGGAATGGCATCCGCCGATATGAGCGAAATGGCGGCGGCATCCTACGGCGACAACGTGAATATAATCTGCTTCACGGGCGGCTGCAAGCAGTGGAAGACAGGCGGCATCAGCAATTCGGTCAATCAGATCTATCAGATAAAGGGCGGAAAGCTCGTGCAGCTTGAAGCGGATATGGGCAAAAAGCCTATGACCGACCCGGATAATCTTTCATCGTTCATAAAGTACTGCACGGAAAAATTCCCCGCGAACAGAAATGAACTTATCCTCTGGGATCACGGCGGCGGCTCGGTGAGCGGCTACGGCTACGACGAAAAGTATTCCTCCGCCGGCTCTATGGATCTTTCCGGCATATCAAAGGCACTGAAAAACGGCGGTGTGAAGTTCGATTTCGTGGGATTTGACGCCTGCCTGATGGCTACCGCCGAAACAGCGCTCATGCTGAACAGCTATGCCGATTACATGATCGCATCGGAGGAGACCGAACCCGGCATCGGCTGGTACTACACCGACTGGCTCAACGCCCTCGGAAAGAACACATCCATGCCGACCACCGAGATAGGCAAGAACATCGTTGACGGGTTCGTTGCGGAATGTGACCGCAAATGCCGCGGACAGGGCACCACTCTTTCCGTTACCGACCTTGCGGAATTCGCAAACACCGTTCCCGCGAAGCTGACCGATTTCTCGAAGTCGCTCACAGCGAAGATATCTGCGGAGGATTACAAGTCCGTTTCCGACGCAAGGTATGCAACACGCGAATTCGCGCGAAGCAGCAAGATAGATCAGATAGACCTCACCGACCTCGCGCTGAAGCTCGGCACACCCGAGGGACAGGCTCTTGCCGATGCCATAAGAGGCGCGGTGAAGTACAACCGCACATCCTCGAATATGTCGAATTCCTACGGCATTTCGATATATTTCCCCTACCGCCGCACATCATACGTCGATAAGGCGTGCAGCACGTATGATCAGATAGGCATGGACCCCGAATACAGCAGGGCGATTCAGCAGTTCGCAAGCCTTGAAACGAGCGGTCAGGTGGCTGCCGGCGGCAGCTCCTCGCCTATGGGCTCACTGCTCGGGATCGCATCGCAGATGACCGGCGCGGGCAGCTCCGATGTGATAGGCGAGCTGCTCTCGGCGTTCATGTCGGGGAGCTCCGGCAGGAGCATCATCGACGGACTGGACGCAAGCAACACGGCATTCATGGACGAAAGCGCATTTTCTGCCGAAGAAGCTGCAAAGTATATCGCAAAGAACCAGCTGAATGTTTCCGGCGCGGAATGGAATAACGACGGCGGCAGATATACGCTCGACCTCACCGCCGGACAGTGGTCGCTCGTACATTCGCTCGATCTGAATATGTTCTACGATGACGGCTCGGGATATGTAAATCTCGGATATGACAATATCTTCACGACCGAGGACAACACCCTCATCGCGGACACCGAGCGCACATGGCTCTCGATAAACAACCAGCCGGTGGCTTATTACCATACCGATACCGTTGAGGAGGGCGACCGCTACACAATAACGGGATATGTACCGGTGCTGTACAACGGCGACCGCGCAGATCTCATGCTCGCATTCGACAGCGGATCGCCCCGCGGATATGTTACCGGTATATCCTATGATTACGTGAACGGCGAAACAGAGACTTCCGCGAAGGTGATGACCGGGCTGAACGACGGCGACACTCTCGCGTTCATA
>CAMVPV010000063.1 GCA_947169455.1 uncultured Clostridia bacterium
GTTTTTATGTAGTATCTGACCCTTATGCAGAGGTGTGACAATAATGAGCAGAAGTTATCGGAAATTTGCGGTGTGCCGCGAACACGAACGCCGCGTGAGGAGATGTTTCCGCCAGAAGACAATGGCAAACCGCAGGGTAAGGCGAAGCGGTGCTATTCCCGGCGGCAAGTGCGGATACAGACGGCTTTTCGAGCAGTGGCGCCTTTCCGATTACCGCTTGATCGGCTGTTCCGATGAGAAAGAGGTCAGGCGCGGGGGAAGATGTTCCAGAGGAAAATGGGACATTGTCGGAAGGTACCCCGCCGACCCTGTGCGCGCATGGAGAAAGTACTATAAGAGAAAGTGAATGTGATACCCGCGCGGGGAGGTGCGGTCATGAGTGTATTGTTTATTATCAGTCTTGTGGTCATTGTTCTGCTTATACGCGCAAATACAAAGCTGAAAAATGAAAATGAGCGGCTGACCCGTGAAATTGACAGGATATACGAGGAGACAAAGTATGTTCCGCATCCCAAGCCGGAGCCTGCTCATCCGCATAGCGCTCCGACTGTGAATGTTCCGCCCGCGACAGCCGGCGGGAACTATGATATGTCATTTATGTACGGAGTGCTCCCCTCACGCACGGAGACCGTACAGAGCGGTTCCGTACCGATGCAGCAAGCTACTCCCGCACAGCCCGTATTCAGGGATGAGCAGATGGATATTCCTGCAAATGCGGCACCCGTGCAGGATACATCTGTTCCGGCAATGCAGGCAAAGCAAGCTCCCGTGAATAATGTGAATGATAATGCTGTAAACAATATTCCTTTACAGACCGGCGATAATTCCGCGGCGGAAAATTACGAAAAGCCTATCGTCGTCGGAATGGATGAGGTGCGGAATTACGAGAAAAAGGAGCACGAAAAGCGTGAGCGTGAGAAGAAAAATCCCGCAAACGCAGCGCTCATTCTCGGCACGATGTTCATCACCCTTGCGGGTGTGATATTCGTTTCGGCGCGCTGGTGGACGCTCGACAGCAGCGTGAAGGCACTCCTGCTGTTCTCATTCTCTGGATTGTTCTTTGCGATAAGCGCACTCTCGGAAAAGAAGCTCGGTCTTGAACATACGGGCAGGGCATTCTTCGCACTGGGCGGAGCATTCCTGCCGGTAGCAGCGTCGGTCTGCACGCTGTTCTCACTGTTCGGAAGTGAATTTTCCGCATACGGAGAACTGCGCTGGCTCTCCTTTTCACTGATAGCGCTTACGGCGGCAGTTCCTGCATTCATCGCAATGAAGAAGTACGGAGTGAAGGCGCTCGGCGTGATATCACTGCTCTGTCTTTCGGGAGCGTTCATGCTCGTGCTGCGGCAGATATTCCCCGCAAACGAGGTATTCGCGCTCGCAGTCTCGGTATATGCGGCTCTGCTGGTATTCACACAGCCTAAGACAGCCGCCTTTACCGAAAGGATATTCGATAAGGGCTACGAGCTTTTCACCGTGATAAATATGTTCGGTGCGGCAATGGTCGCACTGGCGCTTGCCGAAAGCGGCATCATCGCGTTCATGACGCTCATCGTGGCGGGTGCGGCGTTCTTCGGAAGGGGATTTTCCGGCAGGAACGAGTATCTCTCGGTGATACCGTTCATGGTGATGCTGTGTGCGGCGTCATTCAGGCTGTTCCGCCCCTACGACGAACTGCACCTTGAATATTTCGTTATCATATCGCTGGTGACAGCGGTGCTCTCGTCGCTCGGCATATTCAGCGACAATGTAAAGATGCTATTCAATGTCGCGTGCATGATAACGGCGGTGCCTGCTGTGATGTGCAATCTGTTCGCAAAGGCGCCGGACGGGCTGATGTACAGCGAAAGCTACGAGATAGTGTATATGCTGTGCATGGTGCTCATAACTGCGGAAGTGATAGTTCTGTATCTCCGCGGCAGCAGCGGTATGATATGGCTGATCGCACCGTTCGCGGCGGCGGCGGCTCATCGCTTCGGGTTCCTTGTCCTTGATGATCTCGGCTGGATAGCGTCCGGCTTCGTCATCATCGGGCTGTTCTTCCTTTCGGTATGGTTCAGCCGCATACGCACGGCATATTCCGACTGCTTCCTCACGGCGGTGCTCATTGCTGATGCACTCGTTCTCACACACCGCGGAGAGCGGATGGAGATCGTTTCCGCGATGGTGATATCAGTGATCTTCCTGTTCGTTTCGGCAGCGATGATAACAGTCATTGCGGAGCATTACCAGAAGCTGTCACTGCTCAGATACGGTATAATACCTGCGGCGATGCTTTCGGTCTTTCCTTTGCTGTTCATGTTCCCGGAGCACGAAATACTTGCTGCGTCGGTACTGTTCGCGGTATGCTGCGTGCCGTCAGCGGCAATAATTATAACGGATAAATTCAAGGATCATCACAAACCGCTGGTTTCGGGGCTGTATTTCTCGGGAACGGTGCTGACCTTCATGTTCCTCACAGGAGATGCTTATCCGTTCGCAATCGCAGGATTTACGGCGGTATGCGGCTTCATTTACCTGATGAAGCAGGAGAAGCCCTCGCCTGTCATGAAATATCTCTCGCTCGGACTGGTATATATCGCGGGCGGTTCTCTGTTCGCATACACCATGGAAAGTATCGCGCGTGAGAGCACTTATGTCTTTATCCTGCGTGACAGTGATGAATTTTTCATGGGTGCGGGAGCTGCGCTCGTGCTGATGTATATCGCGTTCATCCGCATGAAGAAGCTGCGCACACACTGCACCGCGCTCGTCTGTGCAGGGGGACTGCTGTTCACAGGTATCGTTCTTGCGCAGAGCGACAACGGTGCGGCAGAGGATATCTTTGCGGCGGCTTTCATGCTTGCAGCAGCTGTAATTACTGTGATCGGCGCTGTAAAATATGAAAAGAAGCTCAGCTTCATGCTGTACAGCACACTGCCGGTGCTGCTCGCATCATCGATACCGCTCGGCTCTGCGATGGAGTATATCCTTTACAGTCACGGTCCGCTGCCGGATGGCGTGAGGTACGGTGATATCGCGGGCAATATCGCATCTGCGGTATTCGCTGTCTCGGCGGCAGTATTCTGCGCGCTCAGGATCAGCGGCAGACTGAAAAACTTCTCCGTGCAGCTGATAAGGAGCATAATGTTCTGTGTGCCGGTAATGTCATTTATATACGCATTTTCTGGGAAAAACCCGTGGATATGCCTTTCAGCGGCGGCACTCTGCGGTTTCGTCCACCTGATGAAGTCGGAGAAGGTCTCGTCCCTGCTGAAATACTGGTCAGCGGCGCTTGTATATTTTGCAGGCGGAGCATTTGCCGTATTCTTCATGGATAAGACCGGAATCACCTATTACTGTGCAAATGACCTTGATATATTCTTCATGGGCGCGGGAGCTGCACTCGTACTGATGTACATCGCCTTCATCCTCATGAAGAAGCTGCGCACGCATCACACCGAGCTCACGCTCACGGCAGCGCTGCTGCTCGACGGCATTGTGCTCGCGATGATAAACAGCAGTGCGGTGCCGGATATATTTGCATCGGCGCTCATACTGATATCGGCGGCAATGACCGTGGCAGGTGCGGAAAAATATACGGAGAAGCTCGGCTTCATGCGCTATGCGACGCTGCCTGTGCTGCTCGTGTCCTCACTGCCGATGGGTTCGGCGCTGGAAAATCTGATCTACGGATACGGCAAGCTGCCCGACGGAGTGAATTACGGAGATATCTCCCGCATTATCGCGTCTGTGCTGTTCTGCGCAGGTGCGCTGGTATTCGGTGCGTTCTGCATTTCCGGCAGGGCAAAGCGGTATGTCGTTCCGCTGATAAGGAGCATCACCGTATGTGCGGGAGTCGTCGCAATGATATATCTTATCGGCGGAAGATACCCCGAGGTATATCTGCTTGCGGCGGCTGTATGCGGGTTCATATATCTGTGGAAGTCGGAATGTGCTCCCGTCTGGGCATATATCCCGTCCGGTCTGCTGTATCTTGGCACAGGGTATCTCTGTGCGGATCTGACCGTTTTCAAATTCAATGCCGAGCTCAACTGCGACCTTACGCTTGCGGCTCTTTCGGCGGCATTCATGGCGGTAACGCTCATTGTCGGGAAAAAGTTCCGTCACGAAAAGCATTTCACGGTGATATCGCTCGCAATGACCACGCTGACAGCGGTGCTCTGTCTGCTCTCGTCTATGTACAGTATCGGTGCGGTGCGTCTGATATGGGCAGCGTACATCGCGGGCATCGTGCTCACCGTTATGACATATCTGCGCACAGGACTTGCAAAGCCTAAGCTGTTCAATTTCATGCTGTTCCTGCCTGCACTGATGATCTTTGTCGTGTGCGGTTCTCAGAGTCTTATAGATGACAGCGGTGCGCTTATCCTCACAAATGCGATATTCCTTATCTTCTGCTTCGGCGGCAGAGCTATCTACCGCGAGGGCATTGCGGAAAGGTATTCTCTCGATGTGCTCTCGCTCTCGTCGGCAGCGGCGATACCCGCGATGATATGCATCTGCGAGAGCTCGTCCGCGCTGAGCTATAAAGTGGAATGGTATATCTGGTTCGCGGCAGCGGCGTACTTCTTCTCGTTCATCGGAAGGGTGAGGGAGAAGGCAGTCTGTGTGCTGAATACGGCAGGTGCGCTCCTGCTGCTCGGAGCATACTTCTTCCAGCCGTTCGGAACGGTGCCCGATCACTTCATGCTCGAATTTGTAACGGCGGGATATATCCTGTTCTCGCTCGGCATAGCGCTGATCTGGCGAAATCATCACGGCAAGGGGAACTTCTACTTTGTCACCGCTGTGATCTACCTTGTGCTCACCGAGGTCAGGTGCATTATCTCCGGCTATGTTTCCGACGCGGTATTCGCGGGGATAGTACTGGTCGCAATGATGGCGTTCGCGGTCGGATTCAGAAAGAGGCGCTGGCTCATACTTGCGGTATGCGGAACGGTAACGCTCACTCTGCTTATGACGGCGCAGTTCTGGCTGAATGCATCGTGGTGGTTCTATCTGCTTGCGGCGGGCATAGTGCTCATAGTATGGGGCATCGCGGGCGAGGTGCGCAGGAAGAAAAAGCGCGGCGGTGAAGCACCCGCAGGCGCGGTACAGCAGGAGGCTGTCCGCAGGGATGAACACTGACACTATAATTCAGGAGAAAAATATGGAAATAACAACGAAACAATTTCAGATACTTACGGACATCAGCACCGTGTGGGAGCTGATGACGCAGTCATACGAGCCGCTGTTCGCAAACGGAGTTGCTGCGCCGTTCTTTGAATATGCACTGACCTCCTCATGGCTCGACAAACGTTATCTGTATCTCAACAGACTGTGGTATGACGGGGACAGGGCAGCAGGCTTCGTATTCTATGAAAATCCTGTCACCTCGGTATATTTCATACTGCGTCGCGGCTACGAGTGTCTTGCCGATGAAATGGTGAGGTATGCAGCAGAAAAAATGCCCGGCAGCACTGACGGAAAGGAACTGATATTCTTCTCCGGTCAGAAGGCGCTCATTGAGGCTGCGGAAAGATACGGCTTCGCGGAGGCTTATACAGATACCGATATGCATATCGATCTGATGGGTAAGATACCGGAATATCCTCTTCCCGGCGGGTATCACTATGTCGGTCCGCTGAATGTCGATCCGGTGAAGTTCACACGGATGATGTGGTACGGCTTCGGCAATGATGAAGAAGCAGGAGAGTTCGTCAACTGGGATTCGGATAACGTTTCGGGGGAATGGAGCCCCGCAGTATCATATCAGGGAGTGCTGAGCAGCATCACTGCACCGCCTCCTCATTCGACCTATGGATATAATCTTCTGCTGGCGGATGAAAACGAAGAGTATGTATGCTTTTCGGGTATGTGGTGGGTGCCCGGGAACAGGCTCGCATATATGGAGCCGCTCTGCACCGTGCCGGAACACCGCCGCAGAGGGCTTGCCGCTGCGCTCATCTCGGAGCACTGCCGCCGTATGAAGGCGCTCGGTGCGGAATATATGACAGGCGGCGGGAATGAGTTTTACAGAAAGATAGGCTATGACTGTGAGGTACGTTGGCATCACTACAGATCAAAGCAGTAAGGGATCGGCTCCGTATGCCCCCGATGCTCTGTACAGAGCATCGGGGGCATCGTATGTTCTCTCGTGGATACTCCCGGAACTTATGGGTATTATCTGCCGTTTTACTCAGTGCATTGACAATTTACATCGTATATGTTATAATATAAAAAAAGATGGCGGTCAGCCTGCGGCAGTCCGCCGAAAGGAACGGAAACATGAAAACAGCTCTTGTGACGGGCGCCTCCCGCGGTATAGGACGTGAAACCGCGATCGTGCTCTCGCGGAACGGCTTTGCGGCGGCGGTGAATTACAATAACAGCCGTGAACAGGCGGAGGAGCTCTGCCGGATGATAATTTCCGAGGGCGGGACGGCGGCTCCGTTCCGCGCCGATGTCTCCGATGCGGGACAGGTGCGGAGGATGATCTCCGATATACACGAAGAGCTCGGGAGCATATCCGTGCTCGTGAACAACGCAGGCATCGCGGGCATGGCGATGTTCCGCGATATCACCGAAAGCGAATGGGACAGGATGTTCGATGTCAATGTAAAGGGCGTTTACCTGACGACGCAGGCTGTCCTTCCCGATATGGTAAATGCAAAAAAAGGACGGATAATCAATATATCCTCTATGTGGGGAGTTATGGGCGGCTCGTGTGAGGTGCACTATTCCGCGGCAAAGGCGGCAGTCATAGGAATGACGAAGGCGCTCGCCAAGGAACTCGGTCTTTCGGGGATAACCGTGAACTGTATCGCTCCCGGGGTGATAGATACGGATATGAACGCCTGTCATTCGGAGGAGACCATGGCTTCGCTGTGCGAGGACACTCCGCTCGGCAGGATAGGCACCGTTTCGGATGTGGCATCGGCAGTGTGCTATCTCGCATCGGAGGGCGCAGGCTTCATAACGGGACAGGTGCTCTCCGTAGATGGAGGGATAA
>CAMVPV010000064.1 GCA_947169455.1 uncultured Clostridia bacterium
GCGCTCACCGTTTCCCGCATCGAACTGCATTTTCAGCCGCTTATCGATGTACCGTGTCCTGCCTTCGCACGGATCCTGCGGCAGATGCAGCTTTCCCATCGGAAAAGGTCTTAGTATCGTTTCGGTATGTTCGAGCGTATCCTCGCCGAATAGCAGCACAGATACCGACTGCAGACCGATATACCCGTTATCTGATATCGTGAATGCGGCGGCGAAGTCCTTTCCGGTCACGATGTAGTAATCCCATTCCTTTATCCTCCATGAGGGAGCCTTTATCATGCTGCGGTCATATTCCAGAAGAGGCTTGCGCGACCAGCCCGGTTCACGCAGCTCTCCGTTTTCGTCAAGCAGAGCTCCGCGCTCCGTTATCTCATGATTTCTTGCCATAGAATTACCTCCTATCGATCTTCTCTTTCCCAGTCCCGTGTATATGCGACGGCTTTTTTCCATCTGCGCAGCTTTTTCTGCTGCTCCTCGCAGGTTATCTGCGGGGTGAACACACTTCCTGCCCTGACGCTATTTTTTCTCTCGCTCCTGTCCTTCCAGAACCCGACGGCGAGCCCCGCAAGATATGCAGCGCCTGCAGCGGTCGTTTCAACACAGGCAGGGCGGCATACTTCCGCCTGTATTATATCCGCCTGCATCTGCATCAGCAGATCATTCGACGATGCCCCGCCGTCCGCCTTGAGCGAGGTTATCCGGTTGCCGGAATCCGCCTCCATAGCCGTGAGCACATCATAAGTCTGATAGGCTATCGATTCAAGTGCAGCCCTTATGATGTGATATTTGTTTACGCCGCGGGACAGCCCGACTATCGCGCCGCGTGCGTACGCATCCCAGTACGGTGCGCCAAGTCCCGTAAATGCGGGTACGACATAGCAGCCTGCGGTATCATTGACCTTATTCGCGAAAAATTCCGAATCGCCTGCGGAATCGATGATCCTCAGTGAATCGCGCAGCCATTGTATCAGCGCGCCTGCCGTGAATACCGAGCCTTCAAGCGCATATTCGGTCTTTCCGTTTATCCCCCATGCTATCGAGGTGATAAGTCCGTTTCCGGAGAAAACGGGCTTGTCTCCGGTATTCATCAGAAGAAAGCAGCCGGTGCCGTAGGTATTCTTCACATCTCCCGCTTCAAAACAGGTCTGCCCGAACAGAGCCGCCTGCTGATCTCCCGCAGCGCCCGCTATCTTTATCGCGCCGCCGAAAAGCCCGGGGTCGGTCTCTCCGTAAATACAGCTCGACCCCATCGCCTGCGGCAGCATACTTTCCGGTATGTCCAGCTCGCGAAGGATATCCCTGTCCCATTCAAGCTCATTGATATTGAACAGCATCGTTCTTGATGCGTTCGAGTAGTCGGTGACATGGATCTTTCCGCCGGTCAGTGTCCAGATGAGCCATGTATCCGGCGTACCGAAGAGCAGTCTGCCTTCATCTGCCTTCTGCCTTGCGCCGGGGATATTATCAAGTATCCAGCGCAGCTTTGTCGCCGAAAAGTACGGGTCAAGGACAAGCCCGGTCTTTTGCTTTATGGTATCCGCAAGACCTTTTTCTTCAAGGCTGCGGCAGAGCCCGGCTGTGCGCCTGTCCTGCCATACTATCGCGCGGCATACCGGCACTCCGGTATCCTTGTCCCATACTATAGCAGTTTCACGCTGATTGGTTATGCCTATCGCCGCTATATCCGAAGCCTTCGCGCCTACCGAAGCCATTGCCTCTGATGCAGCCGAATACTGTGTCAGCCATATCTCTGCGGCATCATGCTCGACCATTCCCGAGCCGGGGAAATACTGTGTGAATTCCTTCTGTACACACGCACATATCTCGTTTTTTTCATTGAACAATATACATCTTGCCGAGGTCGTACCCTCGTCAAGCGCCATTATATATTTTTCCGTAGCAGATCACCATCCGATATTTCATTATTCATTATGAAAGCACTATCCGCAGCCTTCTTTATATCGTTGCGATATACCGTCTGTACAATATGATATCGGCTCCGTTGTAAACATTGTCATTGTTGAAGTCAAACTGCTTTTTTTCTGCTATTTTACCGTTCATATGATCAGCAGCCATTTTCCGGACATCGGATAGGTCGAGTATATTATTTTCGTCATAATCATAATAGCTTTCCGGAAGAGAGGAGCTCATTACGGTAACATTGACGGTAAGTTCTTTTTTTAGTTTTCCGGTACTGATCGTCACCGTAACTTTTGTATTTCCGGAAGCTCTTCCGATGATTAATCCGTCACGTACATCGGCGACCGAAGGATCTTCCGATCTGTAAACTGCGGAATAACTGATATTATCGGGATTACTGATATCCATATAATAACAGCCGTTTATGTAGATATATTGGCTCACAGAATCGGAATAATATTTTTTATCTCCATAATATGCTGCAAGTTGAATGTTATCAATTTCATCTATCACATTTACCCAATAATGTGCATACGTATTATTTGATGTGATAGCCTGTATGAATGTCATCCCCTTTGAAACGGCGGTGACGGTACCGTCAGCAGAGACCACAGCAACGTTCGTATTTCCCGAACGCCATCTCAGTGAGTCGGCAGATGCATCGGAAGGGGTGACCACAGGTGAAAGCCGGAATTCTTTCCCTATGATAATACTGAAGGTCTTGTCGTCATTGTCTCCGAAAGAAACATTTTCGGCTTCCTTTTCAAGATCTGACGTGCAGTCAGGGAAATTCCATGTATTTGTGACATAATCAACATATGTATGGTTGTTCTTGTCATTTTTCAGGAAAGTAGCATAGCTTTTGTTGAGCCATTTGGTATTATAGCAGCTTTCTCCGTCATACCATGTGACATCAGCTTCATACCATACGCCGTTCAGCCTGACGAGGTTCCACGCATGATTATTTCCGAGTACCAGCACACAGTCTATCCCCGCTGCATTGCAGAAATACTGCATGGTCATGGAATAGCCCTGGCAGACACAGGTCTTGTCGATAAGTGCGCCTATTATGGAATAATCTCTGTATGTCAGAGTGTTATTATCATAATTTGTATAATCATATGAAACATTGTCAGCGATCTTTTTGCAGATATACTTCTCTTTTTCCACTTCTCCGTTTACAGCGTTTATTTCCTTCAGCCAGGCCGCCGTGACATTTTCGATAGCATTCCTTATCTTTGCTCTTTCCGAACCTTTCCTAAGTTCCGGAGATATACCCGGAAAGAGCGTGCTTCCGTAAAAACTGGCAGATCCGTTCAGGAAGAAGTATTTGGGATTTGAATGCCAGAAGGCGGTCAGTATAGTATAGGCTCTGTCAGAAGAGATCCCGCTTGCCGAGATACCTTCATTGAAATATACATCGGGAAGGTCAGCATCGCTTTTGTAGAATTTCTCGCAGGCGGCGGTGAGGTCGTCCCAGAGCTGCTGTTCAATGCTGTTAAGCTGGTAATAAAGATATTTGCTGCCATAATATGATGAATAATCTGAATCGAGAGAGATCTCACATTCCTCATAATTGTCAGAAGTGATCCCTGCTTTGCGCAGATCTGTGATTATTTGCCGATATTCTTCATCGGTAAGTTCCCTCGGCTTTTCCGGCATATATAACCCGCCGACAGGGTACACCGAAGTATCCGTCATCATATCTGCGGGTATCATTTCATCCGCATGATATGTATTTCCCGCATACTGAAAAGACAGCATTACTGTGAAAGCAGCAGTAATGAGCCATGCGGTCAGTTTTCTGATCTTACTTGTCATATCGCGCTTTCCTTTCATATGAATATCTTTACTTGCCTCACCTGCAAAATGTATATGGTATTGCAGAAATAACTGTTGCACCACTGTTTGTCCCCGTCAGAAGACCATTCCGCTCACGAGGATGCTCACTGCGTATTTGTAAGAAGTATAGTGCTCTGCGGGATATATCGTAAAGAAAAGATCCCCCGCTGAGATCAGCGGGGATAGGTATCTGTGTCATTCACTTACGCTTGCGCTCAGGATGCTTTTTGTAATATTCCACCTTGTCCTCATACATTCTTTCGTCGGAGATCCTCATTGCATCACGTATATCCCTGCCGCTGTGTTCATAATACAATCCGAGGGCAAAGCTTATATTATCCGGGTCATCCCTTTCCTCGCGGAGCTTTTCAATGCGGCTCTCCAGTTCATTCTCGGGGATGCCCGCTGCAATGATCACAAATTCATCGCCGCCTGCGCGGTACAGATCACACCCCGCAAAAACACTTTTCAGCTTTTCGGCTGCACTTCTGAGAAGCTTGTCACCCGCAATGTGTCCGCCGATATCATTGACGGATTTCAGTCCGTTGAGATCCGCAAAGATTATACCGTATTCCTGCGGCAGAGCTTCCGCACCGGATACGAATCCATCGACCCTGCCGTTCATAGCGTTGCGGTTGTATATGCCCGTAAGCAGATCCGTGGAGCTGAGTACGGCGAGCTGTTTGAGCAGCTGATGATTTGCTGTTTCCGAGGCGATGAAGTAGGTGGTGAGTTCAAGTGTTTCCTTGATATTCTGCGCCCTTGCCGGGTCAAAGTTGACAGCCCATATATATCCTATCGTCTTGCCGCTGTATTTGAGCGGGAACAGTACAAGGGTCTTCGCTCCCACGCTTTCAAGGGACTCATACCATGCCGGGTTGCGTTCTTTCAGTATTTTCATATCCTGTTCGCTCTGGATAATAAGACAGTTGCTGCCCGCGATGGTATCATCCCATGTCTTGGCGATGTCGTAGAACGAATCATTGATGACAGCATCGCCTTTTCCGCTCTTTTCCATGCGGTATGCCTCTGCAAGGATGGAACAGGTCTGTTCTTCCTTGTCTATCAGCAGGATGCTGCTTACCTTTGCATCACAGAATTCACATATATCCGCTATTACCTCATTTATCGCCTTGCGGAAGTCGGGATTTCCGCGCAGCTTGATGCAGGTGCTGAGTACGCTTGAAGCAGTGGATGCGGAAAGATTCGTCATTATCCCGGCATCGGCCTCCATAGTGATATCGAGAGTGTATGAGCAGTACCCGATATTCGGTTCATCCGACTGCACCGGCATGATATACTGATTTATCCAGCAGTTGAAGCGTTCCGGCTTCAGGTAGGTATGGACAGGCTTTTTCATAAAGGCGCAGCGATAGCAGGTCTGCTCGAAATTCAGATCCTTCGGGATATACTTTTCATATGGCGATCCCGGAATGAATTTATTGTTGAGCATATGAGCCGCAGCACCGTTGAACGGGTTTTCGATAGAATCGATATACGGCTTGTTCCCCGCAACTATGCGTATGTTTCCGTAGCTCCCGTCAGAAAACCGTTCCACCGAGATTATACAGGTGGTCAATTCAAATCCGTCAACGAACTTCTGGTAATCCATAGTGGGGTACACTCCTTCTTGCTTGATTGTGTCGGATGAGCACTGAAAAGCGGGATGTCATTCTGTTTCCGGGGAAACACAGTCGCTGTCGGTTATCTCGGACCATTTTCCGTTCACGAGGACGCTCACTGCGTATTTGTAATCTGCAGCGCGCGGAAGTATCAGCCAGAGGTTGGTTTTCTTCGTGCTCCAGATGAGCTCTTTCTTATCGCCGCTGATGCGATATACGCGGTAATTCGTCGCGCCCCTGACCTCCTGCCAGTTCAGGTGAAGTATGCCGCTGCTGAAGGATGCCTTGTATATGACGGGGCACTTGTCGTCATAAGCTACCCGTATGAGTTTGCTGTTCACGTCGGTGCTGTCATCCGTCTGTACCGAGCTTACCGGGATAAATGTAACGACCGGGGACATCTCCTTCGATTCAGGGTCTTTCGGGGGGATGTTGTATATGGTATAGGTCTCCTTCGGTATATTTGTCAGTGTCTTTGTCTGCACCTCAAATGCGGGGTTCTTGAATGCATCGGAGGTATATTCGACATCTCCGACCGTCATATCGCCCTTCTTTTTGGTCACCTTTGAGGATGTTTTCACAGTCTCTTTTTCGGTAAGCGAGGGGTCATCCTTGCATACACGCTCAGCTGTGACAGTGCTGCAGTCAGCCGCCCAGGTATAGGTGGGCTCCTCCCATTCATGCTGTTCATCGGCTGAAACGCTGATGCCGATACTGCACGCGGCGCCGTTCATTGCTGCGGGCACGGGTGCGCTCAGTGCGAGCACTGCAAATGCCGCTGCCGTTATCCTTCTCATCTTTCTGTTCATTATGATCATTCCTTTCATTTCCGGAAAAAACCTGTCTGACAGTGCCGGAACATCTCTTCCGGTCCCGTATAATATATATTATACACCATTCCCGCAGAGATTTCAAGCTTTTTTGTATTAATCTGTCCGCAGCCGGCTATGCTTTTCGGCAGACTGCCGTCATGCACATATATCCGTCGGAGATCTGCGCAAAAATATCACCGCCCATACCCATCATGAGCCGTCGGCAGATATACAGCCCGAGACCGTTTCCCTGTCTGCTGACGGAATTGGAGCCTCTCCAGAAGCTGTCGAAGATGTGCGTGAGCTCACTCTCCGGAAGAGTGCAGCCGCTGTTCCTTACCGTTATCAGGCGGCAGTCCTCCTCATCGGAATATGATATGCGTATCTCGCGCCCGTCGCCGTATTTTACTGCATTTTCGATGATATTCTGAAGCACCTCCGTCAGTCTGTCCGGGTCGCCGCACAGCATACAGTTTGAATGCTCGTCCGATACGAACAGCGTATGCAGTGCGGCGAGCTGTTCCTTGTAATGCAGCTGCACTGACGATATCACATCATCGATATAGAACCTTGTATCCCTGATCTCAAGCTCCATGAAGCTGCCGCTGAGCCTTTCGATCATCTCATTCAGATATCCTTCTATCTCGTTTGCGCGGGCATTTATATTCTCTGCGGCATTTATCTGCCGCTCCCTGTCGTCATATATCCCTTTGGAAAGTGCCTTTGAATTCAGCTTTATGCTCGAAAGCGGGGTCTTGATATCATGCGAGAGCGACAGCAGGAGCGTCTTT
>CAMVPV010000065.1 GCA_947169455.1 uncultured Clostridia bacterium
GATTGAACACATGACAGTAGATAGAAGTCGTTGTAGTTATCGTCGAGTGACCTAATGCTCCCGACACGGCTGCTGCGTCCACGCCCTTGTTGATGAGAGCCGAGGCATAGAAATGACGGAGCGAGTGAATATAGCAGAAGCGGAGGTCATTCGCTGTGCAGAATTCCTTCATCCAGAAGTACGGTGTATTGTTGTTATTATATTCTCCATATCCTCCATTTATTTCCTCACAAATCGGAATTTAGCATATATAGAATTCGGGGTACAGGTCATAGCCTGAGTTATCATTTCTTGTTTTGGAGATATATTCAAGAATATCACTCAGAGATCTATACTGCATACCTTCATCATAAATATGAGTTTCTGCCCACATATATCCTTTATTTTCTTCATCTATATATCCGCCATATCCGCCCATTCCGATTTGTTGCTCGTTGATCCTGCAATATTCATACCAGATAATCATTTCAACATGACCGTTATTTGAAAAGAGAATATTCAAGAACTCTTCCCAATCTCGAAAGACCATAAAATTAGCAGATGATACTTTATGAGTTTGAGTATACTGTTCAAGTTGCGAATTCATAACAAACCTCCAAATACCGATCTGCTGATTTCTTCTCCGGATCTCTGAAAAATGGATTCCATGAGATGTTTTCTATTTCATTTTACATGAGACATCCGCTGATGAAAGCGCCTGTCTGAGCGCGCTTTTCAGATCGTCAAGCTGACCGATATAGCAATGATCCGCGCCGTGTATCGTGATAAGCTCCGCATCAGTGTAAAGCTCCGCGGCTTTTTCTCCGTAATGATACGGAACAGTCTCGTCCTTATCGCCGTGTATCACAACGACTTTTCCTTTGTACCGCGATATCATATCTTCAACGTGTATCATCTGCGCTGTGCGGATATAATCGCCTGATATCTCAAACCAGTCACCGGTCAGCGTTTCCGGGATATGTTCCGGATCAAAATCCTTTCCGAGCAGCGTGCCTTTCCTAACTTCTTCCGGTATCATCCATGCGGGCGACATCGGCAGCAGCGCTTTGAAGCAGTCGGCACACATCCCGCCTGTCAGCATGGTCAGCAGCCCGCCCTGCGAATGTCCGCACATATAAAGCTCGGTAACAAAGCCGAGCTTTTTCGCATAGGCTACAACTGTAAGTGCATTCGTTACCCACTTGAAAAGTGTATGCTCACGGAATTCGCCGCCGCTTTTCCCGTGACCGTACATCTCTGCGCGCAGCACGGATATCCCCGCTTCATTCAGCGCCTTCTGCGCCGCGATGATATGATCTTCTTCCATGTGCCCCGTAAATCCGTGTATCAGTATGCAAAGCGGACTTTTCCCGTCACTATTCACTCGGTCGAGCTTTGCATGGAGCTGCACACCGTCACTGTTGATATAGAATTCCTGCATAATATTTCCTCCGGTGCTTTTTGTTTTATGATACCATATTTGGATAAAAATGTCAAACAGCACTGTGATCATCTGTCTATGGAGGTCACATCTATGAATGATCCCCATACAGAACGTGTGCGGGATATTTCTGTACATTCGGCTATTCTGATTTCTGCAAGATACTTGGCATCATACCGCTCATACCGTTTTTTCTACCGCTTATTCCAGAACTATTGACATTTACATACTGAATGTATATAATACAATCACGATACAACACTATAGTAAAGGGTGTGCATTTATGAAATTATCAGCTTTACTGCACAGCAAGATATTTTTCGCCTCACTGATAGCGATCGCTGCTACTGTTATCGCAACGGCTGTTATCATCAACAAGCAGGCGGAGGGAAATCAGCTTTACCGCTCTGTAAAAATATATGACATAATCGGCAGCGGGAATGTTATGCGCGGCAAGGTGGGCGATATCGCACCCTACAAGGGTATGAACCTTGAATCTGGCGACTCGCTGTTCACATACGATGAAAGCAATATCCGGCTGAATATGGACGAGGACAAGTCCATGCTCGTTGAATCAAATACAGAGATCTGGCTTGTCGCTTCCGGCGACCCTGACAACAATCTCACACGCATCACTGTGAGGAGCGGCGCTGTGCTCAGTGAGATAACGAAGCCACTCTCCGAGGGCTCGACATATGAGGTGCTGTCTCCCAAGGCGGCAATGTCCGTGCGCGGCACCAGTTTCCGTGTGTCCGTTCTGAAAGACTACAAGGGCAACTACATAACCACGCTGCACGTATATCACGGTACGGTGCGTGTGCAGCTGCTCGATGAGGATGAAAATCCCAAGGGGAAAAGTGTTGATGTTGGTGAGGATAAGTGCGTTATAATAGAAACAGTGCCTAATGCCGAGAGCGGTCAGGATGCATTTATCGATGGCAATTCGTTCTTCGTTTTCTCGGACAGTCTCGGCGGATACGAGCTCATCAGGGAAAATGAAGACCCGATCACAGAAATTGAATACAGTGATATCCCCTATAACACGTTGGCAGAGATATATGAAACGGACAGATCGGACGAGATAGTTCTTTTTGATGATGTGCTCGAAAAGGTCGTCGCCGCGATGAATGCGGGCGGCGGCATCGGCGGTGCGGAAACTTCTGTGAACACTTCCGGTACGGAAGAAACGCCGGAGTCTGTGACAACAGTTGAAACGGAACCGCCAGAAACAGAACCGACCATAACAACGGTCACGTCACCCGCGGACACTGATATATATACCGGCGAGCCCTCGCTGATAACCGACGGTGTTGATATGGACGCATTACCCGTGAATAACGGCGAACCGGGAGCAGCAGGCGGTCACGGTGTGACAGATGAACCGGTGGTCACAGGCGTAGATTATACTGCCGATGAGCCTGCTGTAACGACTGCACCCGTCAGTGAGACTGCGGAAACAACGGATATCGTACAGATGACACTTCTGGAAGGATCCGCTGTAACGACCGCTTCAGAAGAAACACAGCCGTCTGCCGGAACAACAGCAGAAAAACCCACCGTTACAACAGTGCCCGAGGACAAGGAAGAACCGTCCGGTATGAGTTCTGTTTCCGCTTCGGATAAGCAGACAGAAGCTGCTGATGCCCCCAAGAAGGAAACATCGGTGACAACCACGGCTGCTCCCGATAAAACAACAGCGGCGGCATCTACGACCGCCCCGGAAAAGGAAACTTCGGGAACACCGTCGGCAGGAGCGCCTGTGACCTATGCTCCCTCAAACGGACAGCCTTCGGTATATACCGGCGCTCCGTCGGGATATTCCGTAACATCGTCTGCAACGGCGGCACCGCAGTACGAAACAGCTTCACCCGGGACAACAAGTGGTACACAGGCATCATCATCTGCGGTTCCCGTTTCAAGTTCTGCTGAAACGACATCATCTTCCGACCCGACAGACCCTGTAACTCCTTCATACGATACATTCACGGTGACTTTTGACAGCAAGGGCGGAACTTCGGTACCCTCGCAGACTGTAAAGGCAGGCGACCCTGCAGTAAGACCCTCAGCACCGACAAAGAGCGGATACAGGTTCCTCGCATGGGAACGTTCAGACGGCACATCGTATGCATTCGGCACGCCCGTCACATCGGATATCACACTTGTGGCAGTCTGGGCGGAAGAGTCGTCATCATCGGTATGCTATGTACTATTTGAGGATTCGCTGACCGGATTTGAGAAAAAAGTGCCTGTCACATACGGAGAGACAGTATCTCCGATTACTCTGCCCGCGCAGTCCGGATATACATTTGTAGGCTGGGTATATGCCAACGGCACGGAGTATGATTTCAGCTCGCC
The DNA here is from genome assembly GCA_947169455.1 of uncultured Clostridia bacterium. The sequence goes on from CAMVPV010000065.1 coordinate 3,776, forward strand.
GGTAACCACGGATACAGAACTTTATGCACGGTGGGACACAGAATCATCGACACTGTTCAAGGTGATATTTGAGGATTCGATGAGCGGGCTGGAAAAGACCATGACCGTTTCGTCAGGAGATATAATAACACCGCCGACAGTACCCACACAGCCGGGATATATCTTCAACGGCTGGGAGACATATACTCCCTCCGGTTATGTGACCTTCGATTTCTCGCAGCCCATTACAAAGGACTATGTTTTCCTTGCATCGTGGGTAGAGGACACGAGTGAGGATATGTGTACGGTGACGTTCATGGTCGATGGCGCTGTATGGGGCACGCAGGGCATCGCAAAGGGCGGATATGCAGCAGAGCCGGTTTCTTCGCCGTATAAGGCGGGTTATTCCGGTTACTGGGAACTTGGTGAAGATACCTACTGGTTTGAGGGCACGCCCGTGACGACTGATATCACGCTCGTATGGGCATGGATACCGGACAGTCACCCGGAATACTGTTATGTAACGCTTGACCTTCAGGGCGGACACTTCACGTTCTCGGGAATGTCCGATTCGATGCAGCTGCCTTACGGCGAGAAGCTTTCCGAGCTGCCCGAGCCGGTAAAGGACGGATATTCATTCGGATACTGGAAAAGCTCACTTACGGGAGGACCGTACAGCTTCGATGATCCGGTAACTGCGGATCTTGTCCTTACCGCTGTATGGTATGATTATTGATGCAGGGCGGTGCCTATGAACAGCAGCAATGACAGTATCAGCACCAGCGCCGGCAGAATGATACATTCGGAATGTGATCTGTATGTCTGCCGGATATGCCGTACAAAAACCGGTCACTTGCATCAGAAATGGTGCAGTTTGCCGGAAGAAGTACAGGCAGGCTGTGAAAGCTGCATCTACCTTAATGAAAAGCTCGGCAGATGCAGCCACCCATACATGAAAAGATGTGAAAAACAATGAAGAAGATAAAAATCCGCTTCGAGGAGGACAGTTCGCTCGGGAATGGCGTTATAGAGCTGGTCGTGCGCGCAGCGGAAAGAGATGAGGAAACGGAAGAACTCATCGGAAAGCTGAGTACGGAGCAGACGGACAGTATCCAGGTAACAGACGGCAGCGGCAGGTTCGATGTGATACCGTTCACGGATATAATAATGCTTTCGGCAGAGGGCAAGCAGGTAACTGTCATCACGGCGGATAACAGATATATCGCACGTCAGCCGCTGAAAAGCATAGAAGAAATGCTCGTCAATGATAAATTTCTGAAAATATCCCGGTATGATATAATCAATCTCGGTAAGGTAGTGCAGTATGATTTTACGCTTAGCGGAACGCTGCGCATCGAGCTTATGGGCGGTATCGAAACATGGGCGTCGCGCAGATGCATCCCGCTGATACGCAGACGGCTTACGGGAAAGGGGTGATATCCATGCTGGAACGTACTTTGAAGCGCGCGGGAACGGGTTTTCTGCTCGGAGCTGCGGTCGGAAATCTGATCGCATTCATAACGGCGTATTATTCGGGTGATTCCTCTTTCGTTACGAGGGTGCTTATAGATCGCGCAGGCAGCGAAGCAGTGGCATTCCTGCTCCAGACGCTCCTTTCTGGAGCGATCGGGATCGCCGGATTTGCGGGAATGAGCCTGTACGAGATAGAAAGCTGGAGCATGGTGCGGACTATAATCGTTCATTTTTCGGCGATATCCGCAGTGTTTATTCCGTCGGCTTTTTTCCTCGGGTGGATATCGACGCTTGCCGAGGCACTTATAATGGAGAGCTTCATGGCTCTGTGGTATTTTGTGATATGGGTGATAATGAGCATACGCTGCAGAGCGGCAGTAAAGGAACTGAACAAGCTGCAAAAGGAAAAATTCGGCACGGACGGCTCGGCTGACGGATCACCTGATTGATAGAAAAAAAGCGAACCCCGCGTTTGTTCTGTTTTAACAAACGCGGGGTATTTTGTGAAATTATCGATCGTAAATTATGCGGAAACGCTTGCTTTTCTCAGAAGAATGAGGTCACGTCCGTCGGTGATGCCGTTGCCGTCCATATCGCAGGCGATATCTCCGCCGCGGTGCATGATGTAAGCGGCGAGGATATCAACGTCGCCCTTATCGGCGGAGCCGTTCCTGTTGAGATCGCCGGCGGGAGCCCACTGCGCATAGAGCGTGATGTTTCCGGAGAGGGAAAGTTCCTCGCCGTCGGCGTAGAATGTACCGGAGCCGTCTGCTTTCGTGTTCCAGCCGCTGAAATTGTACCGCTCGCGCCCGAATGTGTTCTTTGTGAGCGGAACCTTTGCGCCCTGTGCTATTTCCTGCGCGGGCATAGTCCCGGAGCCGCCGTTCGCGCTGAAAATGACCTTTCCGCCGACTTTCAGGATTTTTCTGCTGAGATAATCCTGATATTCCCTGTCAACAGCCTTGGAAATGGTGAATCTGAACGGCGAAAGCCCGTGTTCACTGGTAAAAGTGATGCACTTGTCGCCCTCGAAAGAGGTCACCTTGCCGTAATAGGTGTAAGTCTGTCCGTCGTGCGTGTGGTCGACCTTTACGGTGTCGCCGTCCTTGCCGAAGCCCTCGGGGCATGGAATGGAAATTTTCATGGGGTAGCTGCTGTAAATGCGCTGGTCGCCTTCCATAGAATAGGAATGACCGTTGCCGTCTTTTATCTCGATGCGGTAAGCCTTGGTAATATCGACTTTCGCGGTCTGGACTTGCTCGTCGCCCTCGCCGGTGGTCTCGGGGGGTTCAGTGAGTTTGACCTCGGAGGGTTCGCCGAAGATAAAGAAACTGAGATCGTCGGGACTTTCAAGACCCCATTCTATCAGCCTTTCTCTTACGGAATCCTTATCGTACAGATAATCTTTCATCTGCTTCCATTCTTCCTCGGTCATGAAGCGTGGACCACCCTCGACATAGTTGTGTTCATCGGGGTCAGAACTTTCAAAGCCTATCAGCTTAACACTGCCGTCGTCTTGAATTACGCCAACTTTGTTATCGGTCTTGGAATTTCCGCAGGGGCAATGGATAGTATAAGTATTATTGCCGTTATCTGTGGTTATTTCTTCATTTCTTCTGATGTATTCATCAACATCATCTATGCCGAACAATACAGCCTGCCAGGCTTCTTCACCGAAGCACGGTTCGGCTTCTGTAATGGTCATCGTACAGTTTTTGCAGTAAACGCGGTGCGTATCGGTTCCCGCGAT
>CAMVPV010000066.1 GCA_947169455.1 uncultured Clostridia bacterium
CGGTGTGTTCTACAGTGACGTTATATGCCCGTGCAGGAATATCTATGCGGGGACGCCTGCGTGGGACACCGTCAAGCGCTCCGGGCTGTACGGACGCGGCACACGCGTCATGTCGCTGCTGAATACCGCAAAGGTCCTCTGTGATGAATTCTCAGCGTTGACGTTTTCCGAGAAAACGGAGATCATCATTTCCGATGAAACTATTCAGAAATTCGTTGATAACATTCTGAACGATAACGGATTCTACGAGAATATGCCGCAGTTCTTATCCTACGCTTACGCTCTGGGCGGCGGTGTGATAAAATGCTATGCAGCAGACGGAAAACCCGTCCTCGATTACCTGCACGCCGACCGGTTCGCGCCTACGGAGTACGACAGCCGCAGGATATACGGCGGCGTTTTCTGTTCAATGACATATAACGGAAAATTCTATTATACGCTATTCGAGAATTATTCCGGGGGCAAGGTGGAATACAAGCTGTTTCGCTCCGCTGATAAGAACGCGCTCGGAACGGAGTGCTCTGTTTCGGAACTGTACGACATTCCGGACAGCGTGAACTATAATTCTGATGTGCCGATGTTCGCATATTTCCGACCTGCGGTGTCGAACAACCTCGGAGATAACTGCCTCGGGCTCTCGGTGTTCGCCAACAGCACGGACACCCTCAAAGCGCTCGATGTGGCGTTCGACAGTTTTTCGCGGGAATTCGTTCTCGGACGTAAGCGCATTATCGTTCCGTCGTCCTGTATCCGTACAGTCGTGGATCCCGAGACAGGAAACGTGCGCCGCTATTTCGATGCGGACGACGAGGTGTTCCAAGCTCTGCGCTGCGACGACGACAAGGATCTGAAAGTCACTGATAATACTATGGAGATACGTGTTTCCGAGCACGTTGATTCGATAAATGCTCTGCTGAATATCCTGTGCTTTCAGACAGGATTATCCGCGGGGCATTTGTCTTTCGATGTTTCGGGCGGCGTGAAGACCGCAACGGAAGTTATCTCGCAGAACAGTAAAACATACCGCACCGCAAAGGCGCACAAGAACATGATCGAGGAATTCCTTGTTGATCTGGTGCGCTCGATCTGTGCGGTCGGCAGCTACCTCGGACAGTGCCCGGAGCTGAATGATTCTGTAGAAATATCCGTTTCGTTCGCGGATAACATCATCGAGGACGACAACACGATCATCGACAATAATATCAAGCTCGTTCAGGCGGGCTTGAAGTCGAAGCTCACCGCGATGATGGACGTTTTAAAATGCGATGAGAAGACAGCACGCGCGGAACTGGAGAGAATATCCGAGGAAAATTCACAGATAAATGACGACGGCACGTTTGACGCTGCTAATGATGTCAGCCTATGATATTCAGCTTCTGCATGAGCGCGTCCTGCAATACCGCCGAGAAATTGATACCGTCCTTTTCGGCGGCAGTGTTCAGCCATGAAGGGATAGTAAGGGTCTTTTTCACTGCTTTTGAATTTTTCAGATACGGTGTCAGGTCTGCGGAAACGTAGGAAGAAAATGAGTTTTTATCTGCTTTTATGCTTCTCAGATCGGACGGCGCGGGAAGATGCTGTTCCTCTTCGAGAAGTGTGAGAGCATAGCCTTCGAGCGCTTCAACAGCATTTTCAAAAGCCTCTTCCTTTGTATCTCCAAAGGAATTACAGCCTTCAAGATCGGGAAATTCCACCCAATAAGAATTGTTTTCTTCGTGGAACAAAGCGGGGTACATAATCTTCATAAGATCACTCCTTCGATAAATGCGGTCATTTCAGACCGGTTCTTTTCAGTATAGCTTCAAGCAGACCTGTCGGGACATCTTTTCCGTGAACCGGAACTGTCTCGGTCTTATCTCCTTTGCGCAGTATATGATGGCTGCCGTGTATCCTGACCTCAGTCCAGCCATTCTGTTTGAGCAGCTTCAATAGATCTTTATCCTTCACCGACACAACCTCCTTACAATAATATTATAACACGTATATACGTATAAATCAATAGTTTCAGGTGATTTATTTTGACACAAGCACAACTTAACGAGCTGTCGCAGCCTATAGTTTTGCTATTTATGGAAATGGAAGATGTTGTACTTCGGCGTATCGCTGTACAGCTCGGCAGGGACGGCGACCTCTCCGACGCTTCAAAATGGCGTATAAGGCAGCTCGCACGCGCGGGACTTCTTGACCGTCAGGCAGTGAAGGATATCCGCAGCTACACCGGAATACAGTCCGATATGCTCGATGTTATCATCGAGACGGCAGCGCTTCACGAGATAGATCACCTTGACTATGCTATACGTGCTGCGGACGCTGCGGCGCTCTCCGGTGCGGCTGTTCCTCCCGCGGAAGATACCGCGATGAACGCAATGCGCTCATTCAGACGACAGGCGCAGAAGGACATAAACGCGGTCAATACCGTGATGCGGTATAAAACTAAACAGGCATATGTTACGGCGGTAAATACCGCCTTTTTTAATGCTCAGCAGTCACAGCGCGTATATAATGCACTCGGCATGGGTACGGCGGAAGTCGTTGTCGGTGCGGAGCCGCTGCAAACTGCTATCCGCGACACGATATCGAAGCTGTCCGAGAAGGGTATTCCCGCGTTCGTTGACAGGGCGGGGCGCGAATGGACGCCTGAAGCGTATGTGCGCATGGATATCCGCACGACTGTCGCAAATACGGCACGTCAGGCGAATTTTGACCGCTGTGGATCGTTCGGGATAAACCTCATCGAGGTCGACGCACACGCGGGCGCGCGTCCGCTTTGTGCACCGTATCAGGGGCGGATATATTCGCTTGACGGCTCTTCGGGAACGGTAAAGGACGGTTCGGGCAATGAGTATTCATACGAACCGCTGACCTCGACTTCCTACGGTCAGGCGGCGGGGCTGTTCGGTATCAACTGCGGGCATCATAACTACCCGTTCAAGCCGGGCGTGAATTTCAAGCGGTATTTTCCGCTGGAGACCGAAGAAGCTGTCGAGGAGAACGCAAAGACATACGCGAAATTCCAGAAGCAGAGAGCCCTTGAACGCAATATCAGAGCCGCAAAGCGCGATTGTATGATGTGCGACGCGGCAGGCGACAAAGAGGGCTTTGCGAAGGCTTCGGAGAAGCTCGCACGCAGGAAAGAAGCATATTCCGATTACTGTAAATCCGCAGGGCTGCATCAGCGGAAAGACCGCACACAGGTTTACGGGTTTGATAAGTCGGTGAGCGGGAAGGTGACGTGGGCGAACAGGAAGGCTAAAATTACGGCGGATAAGGGGTTGACAAGCGGCTCGGCGAGTGGTAAAATAAAATCAGAACAAGTATCCAAGGTTAGCACAGGTGGTATAAGAAACGAAAAACCGTTAAGTCAAGACCAGATACAAGCTTGTACTGATTATGCCAAAGAACTGGGTTTTGCGGGTGATATCTCATATTCAGATTACAGCCATACAGCATTTGTTTGCTCTACCGAAGGTGAAAGATATTGTCGTCTGGTAATTGGAACAGATGCCTATCCATCTGATCACGGAAATACAGTAAACGGAAAACTAAGCTATAGGGCTGCAATTGCGCATGAAGTAGTCGGTCATTATGAAGCGTGGAACGGTGATTTTTCGCTTGAAGGGGATTTGGACGAAGCACAAGCGAGCATAAGAGCCGGAAGATTTGCAGCCGGACTTACTGATTCAGATCGGACTATGCTTTATCGCGACGGATTAACTCGATTAAAACATTCAAAAATCAAGTTGAAAGATGCGCGTAAACAGATGAGAATTGATAGGAGATAGTGTGCTATGAAAGTGTTAGATATTCTTAACGGCTCGTTTATATCGTTGGTCTGTGAGCCTGTTCCTGCGGAAAAAATAACAAACAAGCTTAAACTTTCAGGCAGCAAAGGAAACATTCTGCTTGATAAGAGTAAGAAAGATTTTTTTGTTTCATTTTCAAAGCCGTGTTTTTCACAATCAACTACTATGTTTATTAATACAACCCAAGGTTTTATCGATCATATAGGTAACGTAACGGATGCCGAGTTTGTTTAGAGGGAGCGATAACCATGAAGCTTGATTTTGACTGTATCCGTGACGTACTTCTGACTGTCGAAGGCAAAACGGAAATAACAGAACGCTTTGCATATAGCGGCATAAAGCTCAATAATGTTATCAGTGCGCTCCCTCAATACAGCCCGCAGGACGTGTTTTATACTGCGCTGAAGCTTGAAGAAGCCAAGCTTATTACTGTACATCGGGAAATTGAAATAAGACGAGCGCCGAATGACTTTGTAATAACAGATATTACCTACGAAGGGCATCAGTATCTTAATTCTGTCAGAGATAACGGAGTATGGGATAAAGTAAAATCATCGGCTAAATCCTTGACAATTCCGGTAGTAGTAAAATTGGCTGAAAAAGTCCTTCTGAACTTTCTGCCGGGAGCGTAGGAACCGTCGGGACGCCGATAAATCTTGAATAACAAGCGTTTGCTCATGGGGCAGACGCTTTTTCTATGCCATTTTAATGCACGAAGGGAGTGATAAAATTGTACACGTTATCTTTGGAATATGAAGAAATAGCCCGCGAAATAATCGAGACCGTGCCCGATCTGGCGCATCTGGACGGCGTTCCGGTCGCATATCTTTCCTGCGATAAGCAGAAAATATCCAAAGGTCACCGTATTCACGGGGAATGTATAAAAGTTCCCGAGATGTACCAGGCTGTCAGCTCGTATCTGTTTATCATCGTGATATATGAGCCGAACTGCACCGCATTCAGCGACGCTCAGATGAAGATACTCATAGAACATGAGATGCGGCATATCGGCATAGCGGGCGATAAGACCTATATCGTTCCGCATGATATCGAGCTGGGCGAATTCGACGCGATATCGGATAAATACGGCGAGGACTGGAGCAGATAAAATCAATCATAATCAATTATAATCAATTATTTCAAGGAGGAAAACACAATGAACGAAACCGAAAACACTACACAGACAACCGAGGAGAACAAGCCGACAGAAACAAAACCGGCTGTTGAAAAATCCACCGAGGAGAAACCTGCTGCACAGGAAAAGCCCGCACAAGTTGAAAACAAGGACGCTCCCGCAGAAAAAACATATACCGAAAAGGAAGTCCAGAAGCGTATCAAGGACGCTCTCGCTGCGGAAAAGAAATCCGCCGACGATAAGGCGGACGAGGCTCTGCGTGAGATCACCGCGCTGAAAAATCAGACGGCGTGCTATAAGGCGGGCGTCCGTGAGGAATGCATCGAGGACGCGATCACGCTTGCTGCGAAGCTCACCGACGACAAGACCGATTTCGGGAAGGCTCTCGCAAAAGTGCTCGAAAAATATCCGCAGTTCAAGAACGCGGAAAAGCCCGTAACAACAGGCGTCAAGACAAAGGACAGCTCCGAGGGCGGCGATGATGCAGCACTCCGGAAGTATTTCGGATTAAAGTAAGGTATTTACGTCATACGGCGTTAAATATAAACAATACAAATCATGAGGTGATATTATGGCAAACAGTATTGCACTGGCTAAGAAGTACGTCGCCCTTATGGACGAAGTCTATAAGGAATCCTCAAAGACAGGCGTGCTCGAAAGCGGCGCAGAAATGGCGCGTGCGGGTGCTAACGCGAACGAGATCGTTCTCCCCAAGATAGAAATGGACGGGCTCGCGAACTACTCCCGCAATTCCGGCTATGTGAACGGTGACGAAACCTTCACATGGGAAACCCACACGTTCAACTATGAACGCGGCAGAATGTTTTCCATTGACGCAATGGACAACGAGGAAACTATCAACCAGGCGTTCGGTGCGCTTGCAGGCGAATTCATACGCACCAAGGCAGCACCCGAGCTTGACGCTTTCCGCTTCGCGCAGTTCGCGTCCGCAGAGGGTATCGGCGACAAGCAGGCAAATCTCACAACAGGCGCAGGCGTTATCAATGCGCTCCGCGATGCGTCCAACGACATGGACGAGGCAGAAGTTCCCGACACAGAACGTTATCTGTTCATCACACCCACACTTCGCGGTATGGTGGAAGACCTCGACACTTATAAGTCGAAGTCGGTGCTTGCAAGGTTCGCGCAGATCATATCCGTTCCGCAGTCGCGTTTCTACACCGCTGTTACGCTCAACGACGGTACGACTTCGGGTCAGACCGCCGGCGGATACGTGAAACGCGCGGCAGTCTATACCAAGACCACCGACGTTGCTATCGATGAGAGCAAGACCTACTACACCAAGAGCGGCGACGTCTATACTCCCGTTGAGAACCCTGACGTTTCCGATATCGGCACGTACTACGAGTTGACGACCACACCGGGCACCGATATCAATTTCCTTGTGGTGCACAAGCCCGCTGTTATTCAGTTCACCAAGCACGCCGTTCCGAAGGTGATCTCTCCCGAGCTCAACCAGGACGCGGACGCATGGAAGTACGGCTACAGAATCTATGGTATCGCAAAGATACTCGAAAACAAGCGCGCGGGTGTTTATTGCTCGCATATGTAAAGCGGGGTGATAAATATGCCCGACGTGAATTTCTATCTTACCGTTTACGGCGGGCGGGGCGTCCCCGCTGCCGCTATTAATGGGGTGATATCCGGTGCCAAGTGTAAATTTTTATCTTAACGAATACGGCGGCGTTACATTCCCCGACCTCGAAAAGCTGTTGAAACGTGCAGAGCACGTCGTTGATAACTATATCCTGCACGACGTTGAACCGTGGCAGCAGCAGCAGTATGATCTTGCCGTATGCGCGCAAGCCGAGTATATCGGCAGCGTGGGCGGTGTTGATGCATACGTCGATATCTCGAACGGCGGCACGAGCTCCCTCACGATAGGGAGCTTTTCCATATCGGGCGGCGGCGGAAGTACTTCGGTGGGCAACAGCTCCGCGGGCGGTGCTTCCGTCCCCTGCTCTGCCGCGATGGCGTACCT
>CAMVPV010000067.1 GCA_947169455.1 uncultured Clostridia bacterium
TGTTGATTTGCAAGAGAGGGCGTCCCCCTGCCCCAAAATCCTTATGTTGTAGATAATGCATTTAATATAACAAAAAACTGCATAGTATCAGCATTTGTCGGCATTTGATGATGAATTTTAATCATCACCCGTTGGGTGAAAAATTTTTAAGCAGAAAAACTCATTAAAAATCACAAAACAACCGCTGTTCTTTAGCCTTAAAAACGTTTTGAACTTTGCGGAATCAGGATAAACATAAAACATTTTCCGATAGATACAGCTTTATGTTATATTTGATTTTATCGATAAATAATTGCCGAAGTAATATATCACATTGATACTCAACAGTCAAGAGCAAAAAACTGCGGAACAGTGAGCCGCTGTATCCGACAATGGCAGGTGTCCTGCTATTTCGTGTCAGTTCTGTGCTTCAAGATACTGCACTGCGTATCCCAGCTCGGTATCTTCATCATCAAAGAAGGAGAACATTTCAAGCGCCCTTTCCTTTGTCATCGGGATAGTTACATCAAGAGGTATCCTGTTCTCCCTTGTATCGTCAGTGTCTATCATCGGTACGCCGTCTGCGGAAAGGCTCAGAAAAACGGGATATTCAACGAGGATATTCTCCGTAAGATAGATATGTCCGCCGTTGTTCTGATGAACTCCGCCGCTCGATGTGATCCCCATAAGCGTCACGTTGCCGCATTCACCGAGAAATTCCGCAAGCCCGTCACCCGCACTCACACAGCTGTCATTTACCAGAACAGCAACCGGGATATCCTTGTATCTTCCGTCCGGGAAAATATAAAGATCCTCTTTGATGTGATATCCGTTCTTATCCTCATATCCGAACGAGACCATGTGCCGCTTTTCATCGGTGAACAGAGATGCGAGCGCCCCTGCACAGCAGTCAGCACCGCCGCCGTTATTGCGGAGATCAATCACGAGATGCTCCATGCCCTGCGCCCTGAGATCTTCTGTAAGCTCCGCATAGTATTCTGTCAGCGCGGGATAATATCCCTTTCTTACGGTGGCGATATAGTCCTGTGTTGTATCAAAACGTTCTCTCAGTACTTTCAGATAGCCGCATTTCTCATCGAGCATACAGGTATAGTTATGGCGGTAAACAGCATCAATGTCCTTTCTGTTGTGCAGACACGCAAATGCCCAATGCAGGCGGTTGGAATAATCATCTATCCTTCTGAGTTCTGCGGTCTGTATGATGCCGTTATCGTCAATATATTCAACGCGGACGCTCTCTCCGCCCTTCCCCGCAAGGAAAAACGGACGGTATATATCCTCGTTGCTCTTTACGGGAAATTCACATCCGGGATAGATGCATTCCACGCTGTCAATCGCTTCGTTTATGTCCTGACCGTCCCACGAAATTATCTGTGTGCCGTTATGTATGCCGAGCTTTTCAAGATCGCTCCCGGTATCGGCAAAATGAATATCCTCAGCATCACCCGGCTCGACAAGCACCGCGGCAACGCTGCCGTCATCCAGCCGGACGAGCGAAAGACCGTAATCATTTCCCGCCAGATGCTGCGAGACGGTCTCTCTGATATCGTCGGACAGTATCACCGGAACATGGCTGTCATGGAAATTATACATCACCTCTGTGATGACTTCTGCGTATGCTGCTTCATCATTGTTCTTCTCAGCTTCTCCGACCTCCGGGAGATATTCTGTGAGAAGGGCATCATAGTCGATCTTTTTCCAGCTGCTGAGGCAGTATTCCTTTTCCATGGTACGGAGCATTTTCCCGAAGCTTTGCGTATAGCTGCACCGCGTGAAATTATGCACCATAGGATGATCTATCGCATTTATAAGAAAACAGAGGCATACCGCAAATGCAGACAGCACCGACAGGACAGATCTTACTGCCGACATCTTTCCGTGCTTCAGCCGAAGCAGATATATCAGCGGCAGGAGTGACTCTATGTACAGGTATGCAAAGCTGCCTGCGGATATATATCCGTATGTCAAAAAATGAACGAGCGCAGCTGCAGCGGGCAGGACGCTCATTATCCGGATGGCGGCATACTTCTCCTTTTTCATGAATACCGGACAAAGCACCGCAAGGAGAACGGTATATGCAAAAATGCACAGTGACATGATGCTGTTGGGGGTCAGCATAGTCAGATAAAACAGATACAGATCTATCAGTCCTTTTCATGATGATTTTGCTGACAGGGCAGGGAACAGCGCTGTACGGATCATGAGCCCCCGTCATCCACGGCATCCGCTCTCTTCAGCAGACAGAATAATTCGCGGTACTGCTTCTTTCTTCCCTTATCCAAAAGGTATTCTATGTCCTGCCGCAGCAAAGGCTGCCTGAACAGATCGGGCAGGAATGGTGCATACCTTGTTCCGGCGCCCTCAGCGATCTCCTTTTCATATTCGGAAAATGTTTTTCCGCTGCTGTAGCTTCTGCCGACAGTATCCGTTGCGGCATCAAGACAGTCTGCTGCTGTGACGATATCGATGATCGTTTTGTACGGACTTCTGAATGTGTCAAATCCGGAGGGATAGCCGCGTGAACAGTCATACCAGAGATGGTGTCCTTTTATGACATCCGTATAATCACGGGTCGATCTGTGCTCCATAGCGATTTTCGCACCGGTGACAGGATGGCTTTTTATCATCATGAACTCATCATCCAGAAGCCTTCTCCCATACATAGAGATAGTATCGATGATGAACAGTTTTCCGATGTCATGACAAAGTGCTGCATGATACGTATAATCGAGTATCCGCTCTTCCGCGGCTGTTACCTCTCCGGTATCATTGCAGCATGGAAAGCCGATAAACAATTCCGGGTGCGACTTCAGAAGATGTCTTGCCATACACTGCGCTAACTTCGCCACCATGCTGCAATGCACATAGGTCGGCGGATGGATGGCTGCAAAAACAGAAAGGCAGAAATCCTCCAGTGAAATGGCACCGGGTACCTCCTTGTAATACATGGGAAAATTCGTCAGCAATGTAACACATTTCAGATAAGTATTGCTCCGCTTGGGCAGCCGGAAAAGATATTGTATAACAGAATGTTCGATCTCATAATATCTTCTGTGATCATCCTCTGTCAGCTCAAGACCGGTCATCTTGGCGATACACAGATACAGGGACGGCGTATCCAGGTTGCTGTTTATACCTGTCAGCGAATAGTCTGTTCTGTCTCTGCTTTCAAACACCTTGTACAGATTGTCGCAGGCTTCTCTTGCCGGCTTTATCTTTGCAAGTACCGCTGCCATGTTCTGCAGATCCTTCATCTGCTCCACGTTCACTGAAGAAAGTATCTCCTCCCTGGTGCAATTCTCCAGAAAATATACTCCTTTTTCAGCAAAACGGTGTACCCGCTCCGCAATGGAACACGGAATATACGAATATGCAAGAAAGCCGCCGTAATAATAGATGCGGAACTCGTATGTCTCCCAGTCGTAATCCGAAAACTCTTCGCGGTAAAACGGATCGTTCAGGATGGATCCCGCTCTGTCCAGAATGGCAAGAGACTCCTCCCACCAGTCCAGCGGCATGGGGTACAGATTGTTCTCATACAGCAGTGCGCTCATCAGGGAATATTGCAGAGCAAACCCCTTCGCCTCATCGTTCAGGCGGACAAAGACGTCCTTTGTCAGGTATTTTGCCAGTGCCTTTGCGTTTTCAATGGCAGCCTCCCGTATCTTGTCCGTTTCATCAGTGATATAGGGGGTCAGGGCGGAAACGAGAAAATAATCTCTCTTCACCTTTTTTGCCATTGAAATGACTTTGTCATTTTCATTCTCTCCCGCCTGTGCTATCTCGTTCTGTATCAGGAAGCTGCCCAACAGCTCTGCCATGTGGACATCCACCTCTTCAAATGAATCCTCCTGCACCAGAAGGTCAACGAGCTGCATCGCGGTTTCGCGGATAGGATCCGGCAGTACATTTTCGGAAGTGAAGATCGCTGCCACGGAATCGATCAGATCCCTGTTCTCGGCAGCCAGTTCTCCTATTCTGGAAAAATTTTCGATCAGTATCTGACTGTAATCATCTGCGTTCCTGATCGAGTTCAGATCCGGAGTAGAAAGCACACGTATCTTTTTCATGTTTTCTACATATCTGTGAATTTGCCGCATCCTGTCTTCACGTTCCATTTTACTCCTCCAATTGGTGGCTTTCGTATTTCAACCACAGATCCTGATCTGCCGGAGCAATATCTGATGATACTGTGCAGAGATCAATGCCATTGACTATACTGCGCGCTGCTGTAAAATGAACTTCGGGCATTTTGCAGCAGCGCGCAGTATAAAGAGTCAGATATCATCTGCGGCACATTTCGCAAGCGTTTCAAACAGGAGCCTTCCAACTTCCGCACCGCCGTCTATAAGACCGATGGATCTTTCACCGTAGTAAGCAGCACGTCCGTGGACAGCAGGCATATCGGCGGTTGCGGCAGAGCCCTTTGCGGCGGCTTCGGCAGCCGCGGCGAAAGCCGCCTTGTTTCCGGCACCGGAATTGTCACGCAATGCCTCCGCTGCCGGTACCAGGGAATCGAGTATCGTCTTTTCACCCGGTCTTGAGCCTGCTTTTTCCATTACTTTTCCGATGCCTGCCATGAGCGCATCGCTGAGGAGCGCGATATCTGCTTCATCGTGACCTTTCAGCGTCTTTGCCATCCCCATAAGGCACAGCGATGTTATCGTGCCGAGGGATGACGGCGCCGCTTCGTTGAACGCCTTGCCTGCACATACGAACAGCTTCCCGAGGTCGCTCTCGGAGGAGGCGTTCAGCGCAGCACTGGAAGCCGCGTAGCCGTCCGCCATGGATATACCGAGGTCGCCGTCTCCGTTGCGTTGATCGAGCTTTATCAGATCATCCCGCTGTTCTGCCATCGTTTCCGCGGCAGCGCTGAAAGCTTTTTTCAGTTTATCTGCATTTATCATGTTCGTCTGCCTCCCGTTATTATTTCGGATGTTAAACGATGTTCGAGTTTGTATAGAACGGAGAAGCCGCGGGCGCCCGCATAAGGGTTTCAAGCTCATCGTCAAGCTTCATTATCGTTACGGAAAGCCCCGCCATTTCCATTGATGTGGCATATTCTCCTATGTGCGGCAGCACAGGTGTTATGCCTTTTTCTGTAAGTATCTCATGTACGCGGCGGTAAACGATAAGAAGCTCTTCCTTCGGTGTGGCACCCAGACCGTTCACCATTACAGATACTCTGCTCCCTGAAGATACCGGCATATCGTCGAGTATCTTCTCTGTCACAAGATCAGCGATCTCGTCGGCGCTCATCATGTCACATACATCTATGCCCTGCTCGCCGTGGATGCCCATTCCTATCTCTATCTTGTCATCTTCTATCGAAAATGTGGGAACGCCTACCTCCGGCACAACACACGGAGACAAAGCAACACCCATAGTGCGTATATTATCGAGTGCTTTCTGTACCTTTGCGGCTACCTCGTCAAGACCCAGACCCATGTCAGCCGCAGCGCCTGCAACCTTGAAAGCGTAGATCATTCCCGCTACTCCGCGGCGCTTATCAGCCTTATCCTTCGGCGCAGAAGCAACATCGTCACATACCAGGATCGTACGGGTCGGGATATCGTCCTCGATATCGACCTCCTCACACGCCATTTCCATATTCATCTTATCTCCGCCGTAATTGCCGAGCAGACACAAAACGCCGCTGCCTCTGCTGCAGGCACGGATAGTATCAGCCATTTTCTGTGCGGAGGGCGATGCGAACACGTTGCCGACGGTACAGCCGTCCAGCAGCCCCGAGCCGACATATCCGAGAAATACAGGAAGATGACCGCTGCCGCCGGCAGTAACTATACCGACCTTGCCATCACGGGCAGGATATCCGGAAAGAAGGATGCGCTTATCGCCGTTATGGAATTTCAGACGGTCTCCGTATGCGGCAGCTATGCCTTCCATAGTCTCATTGACAAAATTTTCGGGAGAATTGATGATCTTTCTCATATTATTGGTTTCCTTTCAATGTAAATGTTGGCCATTCATACATTTTGGCGGGCAGCAGCCCCCCCGGTTTTACAGGGAAACTCCGCCGTCTGCGGGCGGCATGGATGCCTTGTCCTATACCGCGGTCAGAGTGCCCTTATCCATTCATCCATTTTCCGCTGTACACTTCTGCTGCGTGAATAGTGACGGAAAGGCGTGCTCCGGATATTCCCTGACCCTGCCGTTCCATCCGCTGATGCCTGTGAAACAGTATCTCTTGTTTGATATTATAAAGCATAACGTGATAAAAGTCAAGATATCCGGAAAGGGAAAATGCAGGACAAATATCCGGCGGAGAACAGGATATATCAGAGATCTGCCCCGGTTTTTTTCTTTTGTTCCGGTTGACATATTCTGTACTTTAATGATAAAAATTATCTGTACTTTGTCCTGATCATGCAGGATAAACAACAGACTTTCGGGAGGATGATATTTATGGACGAAAAGAGATCAAGCGATGCTGAAAGGGCGGTCCGTATCGTTACGATCCTTACCTTTTCGGTCGCCTTGTCTGAGCTGATATTTGCCTTTACCCAGTACAGGCAGGGAATGACCGTCGGTGATGTGGCTACCTATGTAACGAATGAGCACCATATCTATCTGCGGCTTCTGATAATTGCGAATATCGGTCTGATGCCGGCGGCATTACTGCTTTACAGGGAGAACGGGATTAGTCTGAAGGATGAGATATACGATAAAAAGACACTTGGAAAAGATATCCTGTATGGGGTAGGCGCTTTCGCTGCTGCTGAGATCATCGGTGATGTTTACGGGTGGCTGATCGGTCTCATCCCCGGAATAGGAACTACCGGGCTTGCAAGACAAGGGCGCGAGCTGAACACCGGTGTTGTGATAATGGATATCATAGCACTGATATTATTACTTCGGCAATTAAATATCTATAATAAACATAAAACATTTTCCGATA